>JAEUQQ010000744.1 GCA_016789685.1 Acidobacteriota bacterium
ACTCGACCAGCTTCACGTAACGGTCGCCGTTTTCAGCGCGTCGCCTCCTCGATCGCCAGCCGCACCGCCCGCTCCTGGTATCTCACGCATCGTCGCCAGGTCCCCCCGAGAGCGTGACGGGTCTCGAGACCTTCGGATGAACGAGGTTCCGATGGCTGCCGCGGCGCCACGGTCGATGAAGCCGGCCTGCTCGAGATCCTTGATGAGCTCGCGGATCTTCCTGGCCACCGTCGCCTCCTCCGCACTCTCCCGACACCGGGACGTTGACGATGATGGCATCAGACGCACCGGCCCGGCGAGATCGCGCAACGAGCTTGGGGCGGAGCGGCGCGGGCGGCCCTGGTCGTGATGTCCGTCAGCGCCGGCGGTGTGGCGCGTGTACGCGGGATGGACCTTCGAGGTCATCCGCACAGCGTGCGACTGTGGCGTTCCCCGAGAAGCCAGGCGAACGGGCACCATCGAAGGCACGCGTGACGAGGCGTCACTTTCCCGGCAGACCGACGTTCACGACATCCGTCGTGCCGATGACACTCCAGTGACACGTCCGGCGCGCACACTGGCGGCATGAAGCCTGCGCAGCTCTTCATCGCGGCGCCGCCGCCCTGGCTACCTCGGTTGTGGGCCAGGTCCGAAGCGCATCAGCGACTCCTTCGCCTGGTCGACTCGTTGACCGAACAGGAGGTCGGCCTCGTGCTGATGCACCTGTACCACGTGGAGCCCTGGGACGTGAACACGGTGGCAGACCCGGAGACGGTCCAGTAAGCGACGTCTCTGCCAGGCACGCCGCGTTCGATCGGCCGGACACGGCCGACCCCACCGATCGCAGTCACGGCTTCGGCGTGGAGCACGACGGCCGACGTCGCCGGCGCCACCCGAGGCGCTCCCGGGATCGGAAACGGGCTCGAGCGCGCCCACTGCTTTCAGACGAGCGCCGTCACCAGTTCGAGCACGATCAGCAGGACGATGGCCATCTCGAGGACCTCGGCACGCCAGGCCTGCGACTCCGCATGCAGCATGGTGACGTGTCGCGCAGGATCCCGAACTTGCGGTCGATCCCTTGCCGCCACGTGCGCCCGCGGAAGATCTCGATGGCCGCCCCGTAGACGCGGGCCGGTTACACGGGTTACTCCTCCCGATGCGCGTGAGACCACCCACGCGCCCTGTGGCTTGTTCGCGCTGTGTTGTATCTTCCTGCAGGATCCACCGGACGGGGCCGAGTCGTCGGCCAGGGATGGACAAGGCAGGGTTGCCAATGCTGACTCGGATGCTCGCAGGCGTCGCACTCGCGACAGCGCTGTCTGGCTGCGGCGGTTCCACAGACCCGACAGGTCCGACTCCACCCATCGGGTGCAGCACCACTATCACGATTGGCAGGTTCTCGAACGGCGCGCCGGCGTCGCTGGGCCAGGGGATGGTGTGGACCTCGTATTTCCAGGCAGGCATCCTGCCCGCCCTGGCGTCGGTCTATGTCGTCGATATCAACTCGGTGCCGGCGGGATGCCTGGCGACCTGGACGGCCGTGTCGGCCAACACGTCTGCGGTTCAACTGTCGCCAACGGCCGGCAACGGTGACCGCCAGGTCGAGATCTTCATGACGGCGAACACCGGTGCACAGCGGTCCACGCTCGTCACCATTGCGGGACAGTCGGCGTCGATCACGCAGGCCGGGCGGTAACGCCTGTCACCCCGCAATCAGACGAGGGGCGGGCTGGCGCGGGGCAAAAGCAGCTGATCTGGACCAAGGATGCGGCGCGCCTCGTCGAACGACGCGGTGGCGGGCATGGCATGGCCGCGACCGGCTTCGCCTCGACGGGCCTGTCCTGATACGCTGGCCGTAACGTTTCAACGCATCACGGGACTCCCCTTCAGTGGCGAGGATCGCTCGCGCCGGGCTCGACCGGCGGTGCGGCCTCGATAGACAGGTACGATGCCGTACGTCCGGGTCAGGAACACTCTCGTCGCGCTGGCGACCCTCGTGCTCGCCTGGGGCGACCACGCCCGGGCGCAGCTCGGTCAGCCGCGCGCGCAGGTCACCGCCCTCGCCGGCACGTCGGCGGTGACGCCAGGCGGCGAGGTGCGCCTCGCCCTGCAGGTGACGCTCCCGCCGAGCGCGCACGTGCAGTCGAATGCGCCGCGCGACCCGGCGCTCATTCCCACGCTCGTCACCATCGATGCCCCCACGCACGCCGAGGTCGTCGAGGTGGTCTACCCCACCGCCATCGACTTCGAGCAGGCCGGACAGGCGCAGCCGCTGGCGGTGTTTGCCCACGAATTCGCCATCGGTGCGCGGGTCGCGATCGCGAGCACGATGCCCCGCGGCGACGTCACGATCCCCGGGCGGATCCGCTACCAGTCGTGTGACGCGCGGACGTGCTACGCGCCCACGACGGTCGAAGTGGCCTGGACGTTCACCGTCGCAGACGAGGCGACCGCCGTGGCGCAACACGCCGGGGTCTTCGAGGCGATCGCGTTCGGGACGGGGCTGCGACCCGGCCAGCGTTCGTCGACCGGGGTCTCGCCGCCCTCAACGGCGCAGACGATGCCTGCGGCGGCGCAGCGCGGGCCCGACGCCGCCGATCTTGTGGCGCTCGAAGGCGTCGAGGTCGTGGCCTCGACGGGCGGGTATCTCGACGTCGACGAGTTCCTGCAGTTCGTCGGCGATGCTGAACGCGGCCACGCCCCTCGCGGCGCGTTCGACGGCCGTGGGCCGCTCGCCATCCTCGCGCTGGTCTTCGTCGGTGGCCTCGCCCTCAACCTCACGCCGTGCGTGCTGCCGATGATCCCGATCAACCTCGCCATCATCGGCGCCGGCGCTTCGGCGGGCTCGCGACGACGCGGGCTCGCGCTGGGATCGGCATACGGGGCCGCGATGGCGGCGGTGTACGGCGTGCTCGGCGTCATCGTCATCCTCACGACCGGCACGTTCGGCACGATCAACGCGTCGCCGTGGTTCAACGCCGGCATCGCGGTCGTCTTCGCGGTCCTCGCGCTCGCGATGTTCGACGTGGTGACGATCGACTTCTCGCGCTTCACCCGCGTTCGCCGTTCGGCGGCACCGCGCGGCAGCCTGCCGGTCGCCTTCGCGATGGGCGGCATCGCGGCGCTGCTGGCCGGGGCGTGCGTGGCGCCGGTGGTCATCCAGGTGGTGCTGTTCGCGAGTCAGTTGTATGGCACCGGCACGTCGAGCGCGCTGGCGCTGCCGTTCGTGCTCGGCCTCGGCATGGCACTGCCATGGCCGATCGCTGGCGCCGGGATTGCCGCCCTGCCCCGCCCCGGCGCGTGGATGGTGCGGGTGAAACAGGGATTCGGGGTGCTGATCCTGGCCACGTCGCTCTACTACGGCTACCTCGCGGCGACGCTGATCGCTGATCGCTGGGTGTCGGCCGACGACGTCGTGGCAGCCGCGCACGAGAAGCTCGCGTCGGGCTGGCACGCGTCGCTCGCCACCGGGCTCGCCGAGGCGCGCCGCACGCAGCAGCCGGTGCTGATCGACCTGTGGGCGACGTGGTGCAAGAACTGCCTGACGATGGATGCGACGACCTTTGCCGACGGGCGTGTCACCGCCGCGTTGTCGGGGTACGTCAGGATCAAGGTGCAGGCCGAAGACCCGGGCGACGCGGCGACGGCCGCGGTGATGCAGCAGCTGCGTGCGGTCGGACTCCCGACGTACGCGATCGTGCGCGTCGTGTCGCCGGTGTCGGCGCGCTGAATGCCGCCGCGCGGGTCGCGCGAATCAATCAACTGTCAGTGAAGCAGGAGGCCGAGTGAAGCGTCTTGCCGGAGTCTCGAGTGCGATCGTGCTGCTTGCCGTGGGGATGGCGAGTGCGCAGCAGCCCCCGATCATCACGAACGTGCGCGCAGCCATCGCGAAACAGGACTTCGGTGAGGCCGAACGCCTGGTGGCCGCCCATCGCGCAGCCAACGGCGTCACGCCGCCGATGCTCGAGGCCTTGTCGTGGATCAGCCGCGGCGCGCTGGCGGCAAAGCAAGGCCCGAAGGCCGAGGCCCTGGCGCAGCAGGCATACGACCTGGGGGTCGCGGCGCTGAAGGGCCGGACGCTCGACGCGGAGCCGCACCTGCCTGTCGCAATCGGTGCGGCCATCGAGGTGCTCGCGAAGGCGGCCGCAGAGCGCGGCGCGCGTGCCGACGCGGTGTCGTTCCTGCAGCGCGAGCTGGCGACGTTTGCGAACACGTCGATTCACACGCGCATCCAGAAGAACCTCAACCTGCTCAGCCTCGAGGGCACGCCGGCGCCCGAACTCGACCTCTCGGAGCACATCGGGAAGGCGTCGCCGACGCTGGCCTCGCTCAGGGGCAAGGTCACGCTGCTGTTCTTCTGGGCGCACTGGTGTTCAGACTGCAAGGCGCAGGGGCCCGTCGTCGCCAGCCTGATGGCGAAGTATGCGTCGCAGGGCCTCGTCGTCGTGGCGCCGACGCAGCGCTATGGCTATGTCGCGGGCGGCAAGGCCGCCGCGGCCGCCGATGAGACCCGATACATCGCCGAGGTGCAGCGCGCGTCGTACCCCGGGCTGGCGCAGGTCGCGGTGCCAGTCAGCGACAGGAACCACAAGCGCTACGGCGTCAGCACCACGCCGACGCTGGTCGTGGTCGATCGCAAGGGCGTCGTGCGGTTGTACAACCCTGGACAGATGAGCGAACAGGCGCTCGAACCGCTGGTGAAGCGCCTGCTCAGCGAGTCGTAGGGGCCGTGAGGTCGCGTCCTGCCCGTCGTGTGCCGCGGTAACCGCCGACAAAAGTCGGCGGCATGGCGGCCTTGCTCGCGACCGATGTCGCCGAAGCGGCAGCAGGACGCGCGTCTCGGGTGGCACGCCTACCGCATATCGTTGCCAGTTGCGCCGCCAGCGTGGCGCAGTGTGGCCCCTGCCCACCCCACTCGACTCGTTGCACCCCGGAGGTCGCTCCCGATGCCCAGGCGTTCCCGAATCCTCGTGCCGGCCTTGGCCTGCCTCGCCGTCTGTCTGCTGACGGCACCGCGCGCCAGCGCCGACACCATCGGCGACTACAACCTCGCCGCCTTCACCTTCGACGTCACGGCCTACAACACCGGCGGGGGAAGCGGTATCACCGGCCAGGCCACGGCCTCGGGCACCAGCAACGGCATCGGATGGTCGATCGGCCCCACCAACATCTGGAGCGGCCGCACGAACACGACCGGCACGTTCAGCTTCTCGAGCCTGCCGGTGCTGACCGACAACCTCCACGTCAGCTCCGCCTTCACCGTGACGTTCGACCGGCCGATCGCCGCCCTGCTCGTCGCGCTGAGCAACGACAACAACACCGGTGACGCGATCAACTTCAGCGCGGCCCCGGTCGACCTGCAGGGCGCGTTGTCGGTCAGCGGCACGCAGGTCACGCAGACGTCGCCGGCTGGCGGACTCGTGCTGTTCACGAACATCAACGCGCTCACCGTGACGCACATCGACAACAACGGGCAGACGGATGGGTTCGATTTCGCCTTCCACGCGGTGCCCGAGCCGACAGGGTTGCTGCTGCTGGGCGCCGGCCTGGCGCTGGCGCGCATCGCGCGGCGCCGCACGTAACGCGCCGGTCGTGGCCGGCCCGAGATGACGGGCCTCGCTCGTGGCCGACACTGGTCGGCCACGGCGAGACTCGCGCCGTGCATCCGCGTCACACGGCGACGACCGCCTCACAGGTACAGAATCCAGTACGCCGTCGTCGTCAGCGCGTTCTTCACCCTTGGCGTGATCGCCGCGCCGCGCTGGAATCCGGCGCTCAGGCTCAGGTAGTTCCCACGCGACAGGTGCAGCGTGTAGGTGCCGGTCAGCGACTTCGAGCTGGTCCAGGCACTCCGGCCCTGCGCCGCCAGCGAATCGGTGACGTACTTGCTGTGGCCGCGGTGCGACGCGATGAACGTGATGACGTCCGTCGGCCTCGACGCGAGCGGTGCCCGCTGGTAGACGCGAAACTCGTAGTAGCGATCGTAGGCGTTGAACTTCGACGGCACCGTCATGGCGCTGGCGCCGAGATAGAGGCCGCGGCCCGGAGACGAGGGTTCCGGCGCGCGCACCTGCAGGTCGGCCAGCGCATAGGCGCAGTAATTGCCACTCTCCTGCTCGCCAGTGCGCTTGTTCGTGTACAGCGTGCGGTTGCGCATGTAGCCCGCGCGGAACCACGCCTGGCGCGTCGTCGCCGTGGATGCGCGCTGGAACCCGACCTCGTTGATGAGCAACAGGCCGTTGCCGTCCTGCAGGAACTCGAGCCCCGTCGGATTGCGATCGAGTGTCGCCTGGCCACCGGCGGCGTCGAGGCTCCGTTGCGCCCCCGTCTTGTAGTACGTGCGCCCCGGCCCCCTGAAGCGGAAGTTGAGCGTCGGCGCCATCAGCGGGTAGTACGACAGGCCCACCTCGAACGGCAGCACGGCATACACGCCCTGCGCCCCCGTCGAACTCGAACCACCGACCTGCAGCCCCACGAACTCCTGGTCGTTGATGTGGTACCCCGCCTTCATCTCGACGCGACGGTCGCCCCACCGCTTGAAGAAATACAGCGTCGAGAGGGTGACCGTGTTGGGCCCTGCCGGCTCCCAGTTCGACCACTTCCACGCGAGGCCGACGTTGAGCTGCGCCTGCTTCAGGCGCAGTTGCCTGAGGTCGGCGGTGAACACCGGGTTGACGCCCCAGATGAACGTCGGCCGATGCCCGATGTAGCGCTGCTCGTTTGCGGGCACCGGGCCGTCGATCACGTTCATCGTGAATCGCGGCACCACGTTGGCGCGCAACGCCATGCCGCGGTCGAACATGGCGCGCCTGAATGGCGAGTCGGCCTCGAGGATCGTGTCGGTGAACGGCGGATTGCTGACGGCGCCGCCAAGGAAGCCCAGGTCTTCGATCGAACGCGCGATCGGTGCCGACGCAGGCGGCGCGGCCGCCTGGGGAGACGTGCCCTGGGCGTGCGACAGCTCCCCAGACGACAACACGACAGCGATGACGACACCACGCAGTACTCGGCCGTTCACGACGGGTCCTTTCGGTTCTCGGTCGCTCGCTTGTCGAGCGACGCGGGTTTCACGTTGGCTACAGGTCCTTGAGCACCGATGCGGGCGCGCGCACGCCCACCAGCGTGATCTTCGACAGCGCCGCACGGATTTCGCCCAACTCGGCCGCCGTGAGCCTCACGGCGGCCCCGCCGAGGTTCTCCTCCATGTGGCGCCGGTTGGTGGTGCCAGGAATCGGGACGATCCACGGCTTCTGCGCCAGCAGCCAGCCGAGCGAGAACTGTGCGGGCGTGACGCCCTTCTTCTTCGCCCACTCGCGCACGAGCTGCAGCAGCGGCATGTTGGCCTTCAACGCGGACGGCGTGAAGGCGGCAACGGTGTTGCGGCGATCGATCTGCGCGAAGGTGCTGTTCTCGTCGAACCGTCCGGTCAGGAACGCACGCGCCAGCGGACCCCACGGCACGAAGCCGATGCCGAGCTCTTCGCACGTGGCCAGGATCTCGGGCTCGACGACGCGCTCGAGCAGCGAGTACTCGCTCTGGATGGCGGTGACCGGGTGCACCGCATGGGCGCGGCGGATCGTCGCGGGCGACATCTCCGAGAGCCCGAAGTAGCGCACCTTGCCGGCCTGGATGAGCCCCTTGACGGCGCCGGCGACGTCTTCGACCGGCACGTCGGGATCGGCGCGGTGCTGGTAGAGCAGGTCGATCGTCTCGAGCCGCAGGCGCCTCAGCGATCCCTCGACGGCCCGCCGGATGTTGTCGGGCCGGCTGTTGCGGTGCATCCCGGCCGTCATCGCCTGGCCCGGTGCCGCCCTGACGTCGAGGCCGCCGAAGCCGAACTTCGTCGCAATCTGCACCCTGCCCTCGAGCGGCGCGAGGGCCTCGCCGACGATCTCCTCGCTGATGTACGGGCCGTAGACTTCGGCCGTGTCGAAGAACGTCACGCCACGCTCGTAGGCAGCGCGAATCAGCGCGACCATCTCGGCCTTGTCGGCCGGCGCGTTGTAGACGCCTGCCATGCTCATGCAGCCCAGGCCGATCGACGACACGTCGAACGCGCCGAGCTTGCGCCGCCCCATGGCGGCCGTGCTGGCGGCTGGTGGCTGCGCCCCGAACACGGACGGTGCGGCCACCGTGGCCGCCGCCAATCCGACGCCCAGGGCGAGGAAGTCGCGTCGCCGCATCGCCTCGTCGCCGTGATTCCGCTTGCGTGTCATGGGTCTCTCCTGGAAACGTCGATGGTCACGTCGCCTGTGCCGTTGCTGGTCTGGAACTGCGAGCCCGTTGCTGCCTGCCAGTCTAGGCCGGCATCGACGCCTGGGCTTGCCCGTTCGAGGCGATTGTTTGCCCATTTCTCCACACTCGCGGTCGATGCCACCCGGCGGGCTGCTGCGGCAGCCCACGGCGGCAGGACGATCGGGCAAAACTCTCGTCGTTCCGGGCACGCAGTGGCCGGCACCCGGCGGTAGCATTCCTGGTGCAGCAATGCGGGCATGGGGCCGCGGCGCAGTCGCCACACACGAAAGGACACAGGGCAATGCAGACGCGGATGTTGGGCACGCGGGGACTCGAGGTATCGGCCATCGGGTTCGGATGCATGGGGATCAGCTTCGCGTACGGGCCGGCGCTCGCGCGCGACGAGGGCATCGCGCTGCTGCGGGCCGCCTTCGATCGCGGCGTCACCTTCTTCGACACCGCCGAAGCCTATGGTCCATGTGCCAACGAGGAAGTCGTCGGCGACGCGCTCGCGCCGGTGCGCAACCAGGTGGCGATCGCGACGAAGTTCGGGTTCACGTTCGTCAACGGCCAGATCGCCGGCCTCGACAGCCGTCCCGAGCACATCCGCGAAGTCTGCGAGGCCTCGCTGACGCGGCTCGGCACCGACCGCATCGACCTCTTCTACCAGCACCGCGTCGACCCCGACGTGCCGATCGAGGACGTGGCCGGTGAGGTCGCGCGCCTGATCCAGGAAGGCAAGGTCAAGCACTTCGGCATGTCTGAGGCCGGCGCAGCGACCATCCGGCGCGCCCACGCCGTGCAGCCGGTAACGGCGCTGCAGAGCGAGTACTCGTTGTGGTTCCGCGAACCCGAGGCCGACATCCTCCCGACGCTCGAGGAACTCGGCATCGGGTTCGTGCCGTTCAGCCCGCTCGGCAAGGGGTTCCTCACCGGGAAGATCGACGACGCGACGACCTTTGACAGCACCGACTTCCGCAACATCGTGCCGCGCTTCACGGCCGAGAACCGCAAGGCGAACCTCGCGTTCGTGGCCTGGCTGACGACGTTTGCCGAAGCGAGGCAGGCGACACCGGCGCAGATCGCGCTGGCCTGGGTCCTGGCGCAGCAGCCGTGGATGGTGCCGATTCCCGGCACGACCAAGCGTCACCGGCTCGACGAGAATCTCGGCGCGGCCTCGGTCGCGCTGTCGGCCGACGACCTGCGCGAGATCGACGCCGCCGTCTCGCAGATCGAGGTACACGGCGCGCGCTACCCCGAGCACCTCCAGAAGATGGTCGGCCGCTGAGGCGGCGCCGGGCGTGACGGCCGCGTACTGGTTTGACGCCATAGCTGTGAAATAGTGGAGGCCTGACGCCGTCCAGGGAGCCTCCGTCGTGACGCACGCACAGTTCCGCAAGACTGCCATCGACATGATCCTGGCCGGCGTCAAGGCGGCCGACCCGACCGAAGCCGTCACGCGCAGTGTCAGGGTCGATGGCGACCGGCTCGAGATCTGCGACCTCGCGTTCTCGCGCGCGGCGCTCGACCGCGTCATCCTCTTCAGCGTGGGCAAGGCCTCGCTGGCGATGGCGGGTGCGTTCGAGCGGGTGCTGCGGCCAGACGCGGGCCTGGCGATCACGAAGATCGGTGCCGAGATCGACGCGGTCGGGCTCACGAGCATTCCCGTCGAGCGCGCGTACCATCCGGAGCCGCGCGCCATCAATGTCGAGGCGTCGCAGCGCATCCTCGACACGATCGCCGACATCCCGCCCGGCGAGCGCGTGCTCGTCGTCTTCCTGATCTCTGGCGGCGGCTCGGCACTGTTCACGGCGCCGCCACCCGGGGTCGGCATCGACGACCTGTTCAGGCTCAACCAGCTGCTGATGAAGTGGGGCGGCAACATCCACCAGATCAACGCGGTGCGCAAGCACGTCGACCAGGTCAAGGGCGGCCGCTTCGCGCGGCTGTGCGCCGACAAGGGGGCCACGCTGGTGTCGCTGATCCTGTCAGATGTCGTCGGCGACGACCTGAGCGTGGTGGCCTCGGGCCCCACCTATCCCGACCAGACCACGTTTGCCGATGCGATCGGCCTGCTCCAGCGGTTCGGTGTCTGGGACGAATGCCCGGCATCGGTGCGCGCGCATCTCGAGTCAGGCCTGAACGATCCGGGCATGGAGTCGCTGCGCACGTTGCCGCCCAACGTGCACAACTTCCTGATCGGCAACAACGCCGTGGCGGTGAAGGCCGCCGCAGAGGTCGCCGCCAGGGATGGCTTCGCGCCAATGGTGCTCACGACGCTGAACATCGGCGAAGCCCGCGAGGTGGCGAAGACGGTGATGGCCATCGCCAAGGAGGTGCAGGACTCGGGGCACCCGCTGCAGCCGCCGGCCGCACTGATCGTCGGCGGCGAGATGACCGTCACCTTCAACTGGGACGATCGCAACGGGTTCGGCCCGAACCGCGAGTTCGTGCTCAGCGCGGCGCTCGAGATCGCCGGCCGCCACGGCATCGTCGTTGCCGCGGCCGACACGGACGGTGAAGACGGCCAGGGCAAGTCGGGCGCGATCGCCGACG
>JAEUQQ010000773.1 GCA_016789685.1 Acidobacteriota bacterium
CGTTCTTGACCCCCAGGACGTCCTGGCACGAGGTGGCGTCTGACTTCTTGAGCGTGCACTTGGCACACAGCACGTTGCCCGAGAACGACTCTTCGGCGGCCTGCAGGCCCGTCGAGACGAGGCCGACGGCGAGCAGCATGACGAGACCAATCGACGTGAGCGTACGCATGGGCAGACACTCCTGACAGCGAAACGGCGCGGGGCATCCGCGCGCGGCGTTGCATGACGTGACGGAGGGGATCAGCCTACGTCGCCTGAAAGAAGATCGGCAAGCGCAACTGGCCCGCGTCAACCTACGGTCGAGGCAGATGTCGCGACAGCCGTGCCGATGAGGTGCGCGACGTGCCGAGCCGTGTGGCGTGCAGCCTCTCGGCGCTCACTGGACGACGAGGCGGAGGTCGACGATCTTCTTCTCGCCGTCGCCGATCCGCGTTTCGGTCGCGAGGCTCCTGAGGCCGTTGAACAACTCGGGGTCACCCAGTCGCGTGCTGTCGACATCCTTGAGCGCGATGACGAGATACGTGCCGGCGAAGAGGCCGGGGGCGGTGTATCGGCCCGTGTCGTCGGGCCGTTCCATCCCGGTGGGGCGTCCTACGGGCGCGTGCCACGCCTGCTCGTCGTCGTGGAAGAAGACGACAACGTAGTCGCTGACGGCGTGCCCGTCGGCATCGGTCACCGTGCCGTTCACCTCGGCCGTGTCGCGTACGACGCGCACCTCGACATCGGCGAGCGTGCGTCCCGCTGGCACCTCGACGCCCGATTCCGTCACGTCGTTGGCGCCCGCATGCACCGACGTCAGCCACGGGCCGGTGCGTCCGGAGGCCGACCCCGCGTGGGCCAACCGCAGGCGCACGAGGCCTCGCACGCCCGTGATCTCGAAGGTGCCGTCGGGGCTGACGTCGGCAATGGGCGGCGCGCTGATGCGCGTGCGGGGCCCGACGCCCTGCGCGGCGACGCGCAGCCCGGCAAACGACGTGAGCGGACGGCCCTCGACCGCAAGGCGTCCGCGCACGGTGCCGGCCCTGGTCACCAGCAGCGTGACGGGCTGTGTGTCACCCGGTCCGAGCGTCACGACGCCCTCGGCCATGTCGGCGTCCGTGGTGCCGACGCTGTAGGCGCCGGGCATGCCCTGCAGCACGTAGCGGCCGGGTGCGAGGCCCTTGAGCGTGAACGTGCCATCGGCGTTGACGTGGGTGCTCTCGAGCACGCTGCCCGGCGTGAGCGGACCGTTGTCGTCGGCGCGCGCCGCCACTATCTGCCCGCGCAACGCCGGGCGGCCCGTCGCCTCGAGCAGCATGCCCGCCACGCGGCCGAGCCTGACTGCCTGAAGCGCGATGTCGGCGGGAGTGTCGCCACCTGCCGACACCCTGACGGCCTGGGCCTCAGCGATCTCGGGTGTGCCCGGGTAGTAACTCGGCGCGTAGCCGGAGGCATCGTCGGCCAGGCTGCGGTTGAAGTCGAGCGGCAGCGACGCCGACACGAAGTAATCGCCGGGAGCGAGGCCGAAGGCGCGGTACTCGCCGATGTCGTTCGTGCGGACGGCCTGGTCGACCGACGACAGGCGCGGGCGTCCCTGGACGAACGTCCGCCTGAAGACCTGCACCGACGCGTCGAGGACGGGCTCGCCGTAGTCGTCGGTGACGCGTCCCATGATCACGCCGCCCCGTTCGATCGCGATGTCGGCGCGATCGAGGCGTTCGCGGTCGGCGAGGCGGATGACCTTGCGCGACGACGGATCGTTGCGCGCCCCGCCGTAACTGCTCGTCACGTAGCCCGGCTTCCTGACCGACAGCGTCAGCTCGCCCGCAGGCAGGTCGCGCAGTTCGTAGGCGCCGTCATCGTTGCTCGTCGCCGCGCGCGACTCGAAGCGTCCGAGCAGGGTGGCCGTGACAGTGGCGCGTCGCAGCGGACGCCCGGTGGCGGCGTCGGTGACGCGGCCGCGCACCGACGACGTGCCCGTCGTGGCCGCCGGGCCGGCCGTGTCGCGGGCGGGGGCCTGTGGCGCTGTGACGCGTGCGGGTGGAGCGCCGGCCGTCTGCGCGAGCGCATGAGCGACGACGCCGGTGACGAGGGCGATCATGAGTGTGACGCGGCGCGCCTGGTGGGTCGTCATGACTCAGTCTCCGGATGTCACTCAGTGACTCGAATGCCGGAGTGAGTGTCTCACGGCGCGAGCGTCGGGATGCGTGCAATCGGGCGAGGCGCGGATCGCGTAAGCTTCGGCGCGATGCAACCGCTCGCCCTCCTCGGCGAAACCACGACCCCCGACGGCACGACGCTGAGCCTGACGCGGCGCGGCCCGGAGTTCATCATCCTGGCCAACGGCAAGCCGCTCATGTCGAACCGCATGCACGGGTCGGAAGAGGCGCTGGCGACGTTCGGGTGCGCGCGGGTGGTGCGGTCAGCGGCTCCAGTGGTGCTTGTTGGTGGGCTGGGGATGGGCTACACGCTGCGCGCCACGCTCGACGTGCTGTCGGCCGATGCCACCGTTGTGGTGGCCGAACTCGTGCCGGCGGTGGTCGAGTGGAACCGTGGCGCGCTTGCCGACCTGGCGCGCCGGCCGCTCGAGGATCCGCGGGTGCGTGTCGAGGTCGGCGACGTGGGGCAGGCGCTGAGGGCGAGCCACGGCGGGTTCGACGCCATCCTGCTCGACGTCGACAACGGTCCGGCGGCGTTCACGAGCACGACCAACGTAGGGCTCTACACCGACGGCGGCCTCGCGGCAGCGACGCGTGCCCTGCGCCCTGGGGGCGTGCTGGCCGTGTGGTCGGCGTGGGACGATCGCAAGTTCGAGCAACGGCTCAAGTACGCGGGCTTCCGGGTCGCCGTCGAACACGTTCGCGCGCGGCTCAAGCGCGGCGGGCCTCGCCACACGATCTTCCTCGGCTACACCGACTGAGTTCCCCTCCTCGCAGGTGCTCGCGTGGTGCTCCCAGCGGTGCCAGAGCGTGCGAAATGCGATGAAGAAAGATGTGACCCCCACCGCGCGGCGCCTGCAGCGTGCGACCGGCGCGCGGCGTGAGCGGCGTCGGGTGTCGGTGGACGCGGGCGTGATCGTACAGCGTCCGGTGAGATGCAGGCACCGACCGCGGGAAGCGACACCCGGCGCCGCCAGCCGCTCGGCGCGACGGTGCGACGTGGTGCCAGAGCGTGCGACATGCGATGAAGAAGGATGTGACCCCCACGGCCGGCGATTGCCCAGGCCGGGCGTCAGGCGCTACACTCGCGGCTTCCGGATTTTCGGCGTGCACGATGACTTGCGCCGCGGCGACGTGTGCCTCCGTGGGCCCCACGGCAGATGGCGACGCGGGCGATTGCAGAACCCTGTATTCAGGAGCAAGCCCATGAAGGCGACCTGGACGGTCAACGGACAACGCAAGGCAGTCGACGTGCCCGACGACATGCCCCTGCTGTGGGTCCTGCGCGACATCCTCAACCTCAAGGGCACCAAGTTCGGCTGCGGCGCCGGACAGTGCGGCGCCTGCACCGTCCACCTCGACGGGCAACCGACCCGCGCGTGCCTGGTCTCGGCCAAGGACATCGGTGCCCAGAAGATCACCACCATCGAGGGCATCTCGGCCGCCGCGACCCATCCCGTCCAGCGCGCCTGGCAGGAGATCGACGTCCCGCAGTGCGGCTACTGCCAGGCCGGCCAGATCATGTCGGCCGTCGCGTTGCTCAACGAGAAACCCTCGCCGACCGATGCCGACATCGCCGACGCCATGAGCGGCAACCTCTGCCGCTGCGGCACCTACCTGCGCATCCGCGCCGCCATCAAGAAGGCGGCCGCGCTGGCCAGGGAGGGGTCGTCGGTCGTGGCCGGCCGCGGTGGCCAGATGCAGGAGGTGCAGTGATGGCGCCGATGACGACGCTCGACCACGCACGCGCGGAACGCGCCGGTACCGACCGCCTCGACCTCTCGCGGCGATCGTTCCTGCGTGCCTCGGCACTCGCCGGTGGGGGCGTGATGCTCGCCTGGTACGCCGACGACCTGTTTGCACAGCA
>JAEUQQ010000774.1 GCA_016789685.1 Acidobacteriota bacterium
ATCAGCGACAAGCTCTTCCTCACGTACTCGCGTGCCCTCAGCGTCTCGACACGCGACCAGATCATCCTGCTCGAGTACCTCCAGAGCGAGCGCTTCGCCTGGATCATCTCGCAGAACGAGGACCGCACCTACGCCGTGGACGTGCGTGTGCGGTACGCCTTCTGATGCGCGCCCGACGACTCGCCGCGGCCATGGTGGCCGTCGCCACCTGGCTGGCGGGTGCCGTCGCGGCCCCGCCCGCCCTGGCGGCCGATCCGAGTGCCAACATGGTTGGTGCCCGCATCGCGAGCGTCAGGCTTGTCGCCGACGGCGCACCGCTCGACGATCCGTCGGCCCTTCGCGCGATCACGCTGCGCACCGGCGACGCGCTGCGCATGGAGGACGTGCGCGAGTCGCTCAGGCATCTCGCCCTGATCGAGCGCTTCGACCGCGTCCGGGTCGAGGCCCTGCCCGCTGGCGACGGCGTCGATGTGCAGGTCGTCGTCACGCCGGTGCGCGCGGTGGCCGGTATCGTCTTCACCGGCGACACCGGCCTGCCGCATCGCCGCCTGCGTCGCGCGATCGACGAGCGGTTCGGGGCCATCCGCCGCGTGCGACGCATCGACGACATCGCGCGGTTGCTCACCGAGACGCTCGCCCAGGAGGGGTTCAGGGGTGCGCGCGTCACGCCACACGTTGATCCGCGCGGCCGCCGCGAGGCCATCCTGCGTTTCGACATCGCCGCCGGCCCGCAGGCCCGCATCGCTCGATCGTCGGTGGCGGGGGTCACCGACGACGCCGAGTGGCGGCGCCGGCTCGCCCTCGAGCCCGGCCAGGCCTGGAACGAGTTCGAAGTGCGTCGCCATCTCGATCGCGAGCTGGCGCGCTACCGTGAGCGCGGGTACTACGAGATCCGCGCAGACCTCGAGGCGACTGCCGACGCGGATCCCACGCAGGTCGATGTGGCCGTGTCGGTGGTCGTCGGCCCCGTCGTGACGTGGCGATTCGAGGGGGATGCGCCAGACACGAAGAAGCTCGGCGCGCTGGTGCCGATCGCGCGCGAGGGGTCGGTCGACGAGGACCTGCTCGAGGACACGCAGCGGGCCCTCGAGGCCGACCTGCGGGCGCAGGGCTACCCGCAGGCGCGGGTGACGTACCGGCGCGATGCGTCGCCGGGCACGCTGGCGATCGTGTTCGTCGTGGCGCGGGGTGAACCGGCCGTGCTCGGCGCGATCACCGTCGATGGGGCGCAGGCGGTCACCGCCGAGACACTGCTCGCCCTCGGCGAGGTGCGTGACGGCGATCCGTTCGTGCAGGCCAGGCTCGACACCGCGGCCGCGCTGATGGCGCGCTACCTGACCTCGCGTGGCCATGCCTCGGCCGGTGTCGCCGCGGTCGCGACGCTGCGACCGGCAACCGGCGCGCCGGCCACGCCGCGTGTCGCCGACGTCCGGTTCACGGTCGTCGAGGGGCCACGGACGTCGGTAGGCACCGTCGACGTAGCCGGGGCCGGGACCCTCGGCGTGGCGGCGGTGCGCGGGGTGATGGGCACGCGGACGGGCGTGCCGTACGTGCCGACGTCGGTGCTGGCCGATCGCGTGGCCATCGAGCGGCTCTATCTCAACCGGGGGTTTCCCGACGTCCGTATCACCATCGTCCCGACGTTCAGCGCCGACCAGTCGCGCGTCGATCTCGCGTTCACGATCGTCGAAGGCGCGTTCGTGACGGTCGATCACCTCCTGATCACCGGCAACGACCGCATTTCGTACGACACGATCGCCCGTGAGGTGCCGCTGCCGTCCGGTACGCCGATTGGCGTGGACGCGATCGCCGAGAGCCAGCGACGCCTGGCGGCGCTTGGCCTGTTCCGGCGGGTGCGCGTGGACGACGTACCCGAGCCTGGCAAGGTCGCCCGCGACGTCGTCGTGGTGGTCGAGGAGACCGAGAGCACCACGTTCGGCTACGGTGTCGGCCTCGAGGGCGGCGATCGGCTGCGAACGTCGAGTGATCCGACCCAGCCGTCCGAGGAGCGGTTCGAACTCGCGCCCCGCGGTTTCGTCGAACTCGGCCGCCGCAACCTCTGGGGCAAGAACCGCAGCATCAACCTGTTCGGGCGGGCCAGCCTCAAGCAACGCGACGACGCCGATGGCGGCTCGAGCCGGCTGGGCGTGAACGACTACCGCGCCCTCGTGACGTTCCGTGAGCCGAGGGCCTTCGGGCTCGAGGGCACCATCCAGGCCACTGCGTTCGTCGAGCAGGCCATCCGATCGAGCTTCAACTTCAGGCGGCGCGGTGTCAACGCGGAGTTCAGCCAGCGCGCGGCCTCGCGACTGACGCTGACCGGGCGGTATTCGCTGGGGAGCACGACACTGTTCGACGCGCAGATTCCAGAGGCGGATCGTCCGCTCATCGATCGCCTCTTCCCGCAGGTGCGGCTGTCGACGTGGTCGACGGCGCTCGTGCTCGACACCCGCGACGACGTGCTCGATCCCTCGCGCGGGTGGCTCGTGAGCACCGACCTCGACCTCGCGGGCCGCCGCGTGGGCTCGGAGGTTGGCTACGTCAAGACGTTCACGCAGGCCTTCGCCTACCGCCGCCTGGGCCAGGCGTCACGGGTGGTCGTCGCTGGTGGGGCACGGCTCGGGTTCGCGACCGGCTTCGAGCGCACCGTGCAGCGCCTCAACGAAGACGGCGGGCCGGTGCTCGATCCCGACGGCCAGCCGATCTACGACGTCATCAAGGACCTGCCGGCCAGCGAGCGCTTCTACGCCGGCGGCGACACCACCGTGCGTGGTTTCGCGCTCGACCGCCTCGGCGCGGAGTCGACGCTCGACCGCAATGGTTTTCCGAGCGGGGGCAACGCGCTGGTGATCGTCAACGGCGAGGTGCGGGTGCCCGTGACGCGCACGCTCGGCGGCGTGGCCTTCGTCGACGCCGGGAATGTGTTTTCACGGGCGTCGGAGTTCGACATGGGCAGCCTTCGGGCGACGCTGGGACTCGGCGCGCGGTACAAGTCGCCGGTGGGCCCGATTCGCATCGACGTCGGATTCAAGTTGAGCCGGCGGACATTCGGCAACGGCACCCGCGAAGACGGCTACGCGATCCACGTGAGCCTCGGGCAGGCGTTCTGATGCTGACGACGTGGCGCACGGTCGTGGCTATTGCGGCGATCACCGGCACGTTGGGCCAGCCTGCGCCCCCGCAGGCGCAGCCGGCGCCGATCGTGATCGATGCCATCGTCGCGACGGTGAACGGGCAGGTCATCACCGATTCCGACGTGAGGGCCGCTGCGCACCTGGCGGCGGCGCGTGGGCAGGCGCCGGGCGATCCGGTGGCACAGTTGATCGACCGCGCGCTGATGCTCGACGAAGTGCAGCGCGCCTCGCAGGCCGTGCCACCGGCCGAACAGGTCGAGGCGCGCCGCCACCAGATCGAGGCGGCGCTCGGCCCCACGCTCATGGCGACACTGGCGACGCGCGATGCGCTGACCGACGGGCGCCTGACGGCTTGGCTACGCGATGACCTGCGCATCGAGGCGTACATCGCGCAGCGCTTCACCGCGGCGGCGCAGCCCACCGACGAGGAGGTCGCGTCGTTCTTCGTGGCCAATGCGGCCAGGTTCGCGCAGCCGGGCGTCGATGCCGATGATGCCGCCACCGCCCGCGCGCGCACGGCACTCGTCGAGGTCAGGCGTCGGGCGTTGATCGAGGCCTGGCTCGACGGGCTCCGCCGCCGCGCCGACATCGTGGCCACGCCGCGATGAGTCCGGGGGCCGTGTGCGCAACGTCGTGATGGTGCTGCGCCGAGGAGCCGTCACGCTCGCCGTCGCGGCGGCGCTGCTCGGGCCGGTGGCCGGTTTCGTCGGTCACGCGCTGGTCCCGCTGCCGCTGCGGCTGGCGTGGTTTGTCGTCGCGTTCGCGGCGGCCGTGGCTCCCGTGCCCTCGTTCCTCGCGTTTGTCGCCGGCGGGGTGCTCCTCCCCGTCGTGCCCGCACTCGCGGGCTGGCCCAACGTGTCGCTCATGGAGCAGTGGGCGCTGGCGTTGCTCGTGACCGCCGGACTCCGCGCTGCATGGCGTCGCGACGACGCCGTGCCGGCCCCGAGCCGTTGGGCCGGCGTGCTCGCGGCGCTGGTCACGGCGTCTGCCGTCGTGGCGGTGGCTCCGCTCACGGTGGCGCACGGCGGGGCGCTCGAACTCGCCGGCAAGGCTGCGTTGTTCCTGCGTGCCGAATACGTCACCGGCAGTTCGCAGCGGCACGTGCTGGCGTCGGTGGCCTCGTGGGCCGTCGTGATCGAGGGACTGGCGATGTTCTGGCTTGCGCGGCGGATGGTGGCGCAGGTTGGCCGTGCGCCGGTGCTGGCGACGCTGGCCGGAGCCGCGACAGCGGTTGCGGCCTTCGGGATCTGGCAGTGGTGGACGGGAGCGCACCTGCTCGCCTTCTGGCGCCAGTATGATCCGCACCTGCGACGCATCAACGCGACCTTCACCGATGTCAACGCCCTGGGCGCGTTTCTCGCCATGCTGACGCCGGCGGTGCTGTGGCTCTCGGGCGCGGCGTCGTCGTCGGCCAGGCGCGTGGCCTGGCTCCTTGGCGGTGCTGCGCTCCTGGCGGCCAACGTCTTCACCGCGTCGCGTATCGCGTGGGTCGCCGCAGTCGTCGGCGTGCTGACGCTCGCGTCGACGGCCTTTCAGCAGGGCCTCGTCGTGGTGCGCGCCGAACGGCTCGCACACCTGCGGCGCGCCGCCTGGGCGGCCGGGATCGCCGCGGTGGTCCTGCTGGGCGGCCTCACCGCCTGGGGCACGGTCCGTGACGTCCGCGTCGTCACGCAGCGCTCGTATCTCGATCCCGTGCTCGCGACCCTCAACATGCGCGCGCCGCTCGCCGAGCGCCTGAAGGGCCGGCTGGCGTTCTGGGATGCGGGCGTGTCGATGGTCGCGCAGCGACCGCTCGACGGCATCGGAATCGGACGGTTCTTCAAGGACGTGTCTCGGTACGCCACCAATCCCGAGGCGCTGCCGCGGCAGCAGGAGAACGCGCACAACTACTTCCTGCAACTGGCCGCAGAGGCCGGGCTCCCCGCGCTCGTCGTGCTGCTCGCTGCGTGGGGAGCCGCGCTGCGCCGCGCGCAGGCCGATGCCGGCGACGGACGGCTGGCGGGCACAGAACGCTGGGCGGCGGCGGCCGCCGCCGCTGGCCTCATCGGATTTGCCGTCACCTGCCTGACCGGGCACTCGCTCCTGTTGCGCGAAGGGCAGTTCGTCACCTGGATCGTGGTGGCCGTGGCCCTCGGGCCACCGCGCGGTGGGGCTGTGGCGTCTGGCCGGTGGCGAGGTGCGGCGGCATGGACGGCGATCGTCCTCTCGATCGTGTCGGTGGTGCCGCGGGCACGGGCCGCGATCGATGCCGTCGACCTCACGCGCGTCTTCGAGGGCCTCTACGACGAGGAGGTGTTCGGCGATGGCCGGGTCGTTCGATGGACCGAGGCCGAGGCCGTGTTCCACGTGCCGGCATCAGCCATCAGCGTGACCTTCACGGTACGCGGGCTCGCGCCCGTGCCCCAACGCCTCGACGTGGCCATCGACGGCCGCGACGTCGATCGCCTGAGCCTTGACGATCACAACTGGCGCGTGGTGCGCTACATGCTGCCCGCGCGCCGGACGTCACCCTACCGCCCGATCCGGTTGCGCATCGCGCCGACCTGGCGGGCGCCGGGCGACGCGCGCGACCTCGGGGTGATGCTCTCTGGCGTGGAGTGGACGCTGCCGGTCGCGCCGCCGTGAGCCGCGCCCGCGTGGCGAGGCCTACGGCAGTGCGAAGATGATCAGCTCGGGGCCAGGCCGGTCAGCCGACGGCGTGAAGCGCGCCACTTCACGCACCTGCGAGAACAGCGTCGTGTACTCGCGGTACCTGACCGGATCCTGCTCGGGACGGCTCAACGCCAGCCCGTACATCTGCGAGGTCGCGACCATGTACCGCGCCCCAGACCGGACGTGCTCGTCGTAGGTCTTTTCGATGAGCCGCGTCAGGTACATCGGGCGGTAGCGCGAACCACTCAGCCTGACCTCGAACTTCTCGATCACCACGGGCGTGCCCGGCGGCAGGTTCGTCAGCAGCCACTGGTAGGCCTCGGCCTGCGTCGAGGTGCGTGACGCGAGGCGCAAGATCGTGGCCGATGTCGTCGCCGGCGGGACCAGCACCGCGGCACCGAGTACCACCGCGACGGCGAGCACCGCCCGGGGGGGCATGAACCGGCGGAGGATGTCGATCGAGGCGACGACCGCCGACGCCAGCATCACGCAGACCGCGGGCAGGATGGGCATCAGGTAGCGGGCGTACACCAGGTCCTGGCGCGAGATCACGACGAAGTAGACGACGGGGAACACGGCCAGCAACAGCCACCGCGTGCGCGCTGGGCCCCTGACCACGTGCTGCGCCGCCAGGACCAGCCCCAGCGCGAGTGCCACGACGCCCGGCCAGCCGAACGCGATGCGCAGGTGCTTGAGGTACGTGATCCACGGAGCCTCGGGCAACGCGCGCGGCCGGTACGCCGACATGAGCGTGGCGAACCCGTTCAGGAACCCGGGAAGGTCGATCACGGTGTAAGGCGCCACGAGCAGGAACGTGAACGCCCAGACCGCGCCGACGACAAGGCTGCGCTGCAGCTTGACCCGCAGGTGTGCCGACGACGACCAGACCGCGAGGAGCGGCAGGAGAATGACGAGGCCGGCCGTGTACTTCACACCAAGCGCGAGGCCCGCGACGGCCGCCGCGATGGCGAAGGCACGCGTCGTCGCGCGTTCGTGGGCGACAATCGCCGCCCACAGCGCCCCCGCGACGCACAGCGTCATCGGCGTGTCGGTCAGCGCAAACCGCGCCTCGCGGACGTGCATCGGCACGACAGCGAGCAGGGCGGCCGCGAGCAACGCGTGCCAGCGTCCCCAGTGCTGCCCGATGCGATAGGTCACGTAGACCGTGGCGACGCCCATCGCGGCCGTGGCCATCCGCGACCACAGCACGAAGTCGGTGAAGTCGACCTTGGCGAGTTCGCGGAACTCGTGTGACATCGCCCCGGCCAGGAACCGCCCGATCGCGACGAACAGGTGGAGGTAGATCGGCAGGCTGGGGTAGTCGAAGAAGTGCGGGTTGAAGTCACCGCTCTGCATCATCCGCACGGCGCGCACGAGGAGTTCGGGCTCGTCGATCCCCAGCGCAAACGGGATGCCGCTGTCGATCCTGACGAGGCGGAGTCCGGCGGCCACCGCCAGGATGGCGATCAGCAGCGCGAAGTCGATGCGTGTGTCAGGGGCGTGGCGCCCCGCTCCGTCGCTCACGATCGTCGACCCTTCCTCGTCTGGCCATGGGCTGCATGGCGAACTCCCATCTTAGCCGAGGTGGCTCCGGCTATTGCGGGACGCCCGCGCGCAGTTCCCGATACAGCTCCAGCGTCTGGCGCGCGACGACGGGCCACGCGAACTCCTGCTCGACGATCCGCCGCGACGCCTGGCCGAACCGCTGTCGCACGTCGGGGCCGGCGTCGAGGGCCTCGCGCACGGCCCGCGCGAGGGCGTCGGCCTCGCCGGCCGCGACGAGCCATCCGTTCTCGTGGGGCCTGACCTTGTCGGGAAGTCCACCCGCCCATGTGGCGACCACCGGCACGCTGCGTGCCATGGCTTCGAGCGTGACCAGCGAACTGCCTTCGTACAGCGTCGGGTGCACGAAGAGGTCGGCTGCGCCATAGAGCCCGTGCAGGGCGTCGTCGCCGATGCGGCCCGCGAGCGTCGTCCGTGGCGCGATGCCGGCGTCGGCGATGGCACGCTCGATGTTCGCGCGATAGGGACCCTCGCCCGCGAGGACCCAGTGCCACGAACGGTCGTCGCGCAGCGCGCCCAGGGCGCGCGCAAGGACGTGGAAGCCCTTGTTCTGCTCGAGCCGCCCGGCCGAGACGAGCAGGTGCGCGTCACCGGCGATGCCGTACCGCGTGCGGATGGCGTGGCGATCCACGGCCGACGCGAGCGCGTCGCAGACCTCCACGTCGATGGCGTTGGGAATCGTCGCCAACCGGTCGCCGCCGATTTCGAGATGCCGCCTGACGACGCCGA
>JAEUQQ010000020.1 GCA_016789685.1 Acidobacteriota bacterium
CGTCTCGTCCATCCTGACCCGTTCCGAGACAAGGAAGTTCCTGAAGTCGGCCACCATCGCGTCGGTGACCTCGAAGTTCCGCGCCACGTACTGCCGGTCCTTGCCCTGGGCGCCCGGACGGGTATCGCCCTCGGCCGAGTAGCGCTGCGCGTAGTTGGCGAAGAACTGGCGGGCATAGATCGAGCGGCCGAACCGCGACGGGTTGAAGCCCTCGACCGGGCCGGGCATGAAGCGGTCGGGCTCGATGCCGCCGCCCGAGTAGACCTTGCGGCCGCTGTCGGTGAGCTTCTCGAGCGCGGCGTCGTGCTGCCGAGGCTGTTCCTGCTCCTTGAGCGAGTACGAGAGGTACTCGTCGAACGTCCCATCCCACGGCCGCTGGATGAGCCGGCCCGACGGGGTGTAGTAGCGGGCGGTCGTGAGCGCGAGGCCGGCGCCCTGGCTGATGCGGTAGATCGACTGGACGAGCGCCTTGCCAAACGTGGTCTCGCCGACCACCAGGGCCCGGTCGTGGTCCTGCAGGGCGCCCGAGACGATCTCGGCCGCGCTGGCGCTGTTGCGGTTGACGAGCACGACGACCGGCATGTCGGGCACGGTGGGCTCGTCAGAGGCCCGGTAGTCTTCGTCGGACTTCGGCACCCGGCCGCGGGTGTAGACGATCATGTCGCCGCGCGGCAGGAAGCGGTTCGAGACGCGGATGGCCTGGTCGAGCGGCCCGCCGGGGTTGTCGCGCAGGTCGAGGAGGAGCTGCGTCATCCCCTTGCCCGACAGCGTCTCGATGGCCCGCCCCAGGTCGCGGTCGGTCGTCTCGGAGAAATCGCGGAGGCGGATGTAGCCGGTCTTCGCGTCGAGCATGACGACGCCCTGGATGGTCGGGATGCTGATTTCGTCGCGCTCGACCACCAGGTCGATCAGCTGGTCGTTGCCCTTGCGGCGGATCGAGATGTCGACGGTCGAGCCCTTCGGCCCGCGCAGCAGGGCGACGGCCTGGTCGCTCGTCCAGCCCTTGGTGTCCTGGCCCTTGATGCGGGCGATCACGTCGCCGCGCCTGATGCCCTTGCGGTAGGCCGGCGACCCCTCGAACAGGGCGGCGACGGTGATGTCGCCGTCGATGACCTGGATGGTGATGCCGAGGCCGTAATAGCGGCCTTCCTGGCGCTCGCGCAGCTGCGCGTAGGTGCGGGGGTCGAGGAAGTTCGAGTGCGGGTCGAGCGTCTGCAGCATGCCGCTGATGGCGCTGTAGACGACGCGGTCTGACTCGACCGGCTCGACGTATTGCTGCTCGATCGCGGCCAGGGCGTCGGTGAAGACGCGGTAGCGGTCGAGCGCGCGGTTCTGGGTCGCCAGGGCGCTCTGCCCGAAGTAGCCGCCGACGAACGCCGAAACCACCACGACGAAGACCGCCGCAGTGAGCGACCGGGGTCTGGACATAGTCCTGAAATCGTACCACAGCCCCATTCGGGCCTGTCCCCTTTTTTCCGGGCGTTCTATAATCGGGGTTCGTCCCGCCGCAGTCCCGGTGGAAAGAGGGAGCTGTCTCATGTTCGGTTCGATTGGCATGCCGGAGCTGGTGATCATCTTCGTGATCGCCCTGATCATCTTCGGCCCGCGCAAGTTGCCGGAACTCGGCAAATCGCTCGGCAAAAGCATCAACGAGTTCAAGCGCGCGTCGAACGAGCTGCGGAACAGCCTCGAAGAAGAGGTGAGGCTCGAGGAGCAGCGCGACGCGCTGAAGGCCAAGTCGGCCCCCGCACCCGTGCCGGCGGCCGCCGACCCCAACGTCCAGCCGCGCGACCCGTCGGCCAGCGCCTAGCCCCGCCGGATGTCGCCCACGCCCGGGTCGTTCGACGAGGACGACGCCACCGCCGACGACGGCACCTCGGCCGAATCGGCCCGGATGTCGTTCCTCGACCACCTCGACGAGCTGCGTCGCCGGCTCGTCGTGTCGGTGTCGTCGATCCTGGTCGGCTTCCTCATCGCGTTCTTCTTCATCGACCGCATCTTCGGGTTCGTGATGCGCCCCCTCCAGCGGGTGCTGCCCGACGGCGGCAAGCTGGTCTACACCGAGCCGGCCGAGGCCTTCCTGCTCTACATGAAGATTGCGTTCCTGGTCGGGCTGTTCATCGCCCTGCCGGTGATCCTCTTCGAGCTGTGGATGTTCATCGCGCCGGGGCTGTACTCGCACGAGAAGAAGTTCGCCATTCCCTTCGTCGTGTTCGCGACGTTCTTCTTCGTGAGCGGCGCCGCGTTCTCGCACTACATGGTCTTCCCCTGGGCGTGGGGGTTCTTTGCGAGCTTCACGACCGACTACATGGCGTTCATGCCGAAGATCGACGCGGTGTTCTCGCTCTACGTGCGGATGCTGCTAGCCATGGGCGCGGTGTTCCAGTTGCCGACGCTGGTCTTCTTCCTGGCCCGCATCGGCCTGGTCACGCCGGGCTTCATGATCAAGAACACCAAGTACGCGATCCTGATCATCTTCATCATCGCGGCCGTGCTGACGCCCAGCCCCGACATCATCACGCAGGTGCTCATGGCCGCACCGATGATCCTGCTCTACGGCCTGAGCATCCTGATTGCCTGGCTCTTCCAGAAGCGCAAGCCCGCTCCCGAGGCCTGATCCATGCGGATACGACCGCTCGTCGTCGTCCTCGGATGCGTGGTGACGGCCGGATGCGCGACTGCGCCGCGCCCGGCGGTGGCGCCGGCACGCGCGAACCATGCGCCGCAGGTGAAAGCCCGCTGCGCCCCGTGCCGCGTCGCCCCCGGCGCGACGCTCACGGTGGCCGCCGACGCCACCGACGCCGACGGCGAGCCGCTGACCTACCAGTGGGCCGCCGCCGCAGGCACACTCGCCGCCCCCACGGCGGCCGAGTCGGCCTTCACCGCCCCGGCCCAGCCGGGCGCGGTGCCCGTCGCCATCACCGTCCGCGACACCCGCGGCGGCATCGCCTCAGACACCATCACGATCACCGTCACCCGCTGACGGAGCCCGACGCCGGGCAGCGCGACACACTGACACCCGACGGCCGGCGCCGCGACGCCGCCGGGGGCCGCGGACGCGACCGTGCGCAGCCGCCGACGCACGGATCCGGACTCCGCCTCGGAGCGGTGTCGCACGCCGCGCTCTCTCGCGGCGCACCGCACCCCCGCG
>JAEUQQ010000044.1 GCA_016789685.1 Acidobacteriota bacterium
CGGCCGGGACGTGGATGTGCAGGTCGTGCGTCTCGAGGAAGTCTGGCGGCACCCCGAGCGTCTCGGCCTGCGCACGGATGTGGCTCACCGCCGCGCGGGCCGACTCCTGCATCACGTTGCCGAGCTGGCCTGTGAGGATGATCTGCCCCTTGCCGCGCGGCAACAGGCTCGCCTCGATGAACAGGACGTCGCCACCGGTCTCGGTCCACGCCACGCCCGTCGCCACGCCGGGACGTGACGTGCGGAACGGCGGTTCGGGCTTGAAGCGCGCCGGTCCGAGGAAGTCGGGGACGTCGTCGGCGTGCACCAGGTGGACCGGCGACGACGTGTCGCCGGGCACCGGCGGCAGCGGCACCGCGTCGTGCCCCTCCACGTCGACCGCCGGCGGGAGGGTCGTCGCGATGCGCGCGGCAATCTTGCGCGCGACCGCGCCGATCTGCCGTTCGAGATTGCGTACGCCCGCTTCGCGCGTGTACTCGGCGATGATGCGCCGCACGGCGGCATCGTCCACGTCCATCAGTTGCGGCGTCAGGCCGTGTTCGGTGAGCTGGCGGGGCAGCAGGTAGCGCCGCGCGATGTGCAGCTTGTCTTCTTCGCTGTAGCCCGCGAGCTGGATGATCTCCATGCGGTCGAGCAACGCCGGGTGGACGGTGCCCAGCTGGTTGGCCGTGGCGATGAAGAGCACCTTCGAGAGGTCGAGGTTGATCTCGAGGTAGTGGTCGCGGAAGGTGTTGTTCTGCGCAGGGTCGAGCACTTCGAGCAGCGCGGCGCTCGGGTCGCCCGAAAAGCCACCGGCCGTCATCTTGTCGATTTCGTCGAGCATGAAGACCGGGTTGTTCGACCCCGCCTGCTTGAGCGCCTGCACGATGCGGCCCGGAATCGCGCCGATGTAGGTGCGGCGGTGGCCCCGGATTTCGGCCTCGTCGCGCACACCGCCCAGCGAGATGCGCACGAAGGTGCGATTCATCGCGCGGGCGATCGACTGCCCGAGCGAGGTCTTGCCGACGCCTGGCGGGCCGACGAAGCAGAGGATCGGCCCCTTCATGTCGCCCTTCAGCTTCCGCACGGCCAGGTACTCGACGATGCGCTCCTTGACCTTGTCGAGATCGTAGTGATCCTCGTCGAGCACGCGGCGCGCCTCGCGCGGATCGAGGCGGTCTTCGGTCGTGATGCTCCACGGGATCTCGAGGACCCACTCGATGTACGTGCGCAGCATCTGGTGCTCGGGCGACGCTTGCGGCATCCGCTCGAGGCGCTCGAGTTCACGCGTGGTCGCCTGCCTGACGGCGTCGGGAAGCTGGGCCTTGTCGACGCGCTCGCGGAGGTCGCCGGTGTCGGAGGCGTCCGACTCGCCGAGTTCGTCCTGGATCGCCTTGAGCTGCTGGCGCAGGTAGTACTGCCGCTGCGCGTCGCTCATCTCCTGCTGCGCCTGCGACTCGATCTTGCCCTTGAGCTCGAGCAGCGCGATCTCGCGTTGCAGCGCGGCCGACACCGCGTTGAGCTTGACCACGAGCTGGTCCTGCTCGAGCAGCAGCTGCTTGTCGTCGGGCTTGAGGTCGAGCAGGCTCGCGAGGATGTAGGTGAGACGCAGCGGGTCGTCGATGCTGAGCAGCAGCGACCGCATGTCTGGCGACAGGCCGCTGGCCAGCGAGACGGCCTTGTCGACCTGCTCGCGCACGCGGCGCACGTAGGCATCGACCTCGATCGACTTCTCGGTGGCGTCGGGGTAGGGGGTGACGACGGCGCGCACGAGATCGCCGTCGCGCGTCAGTGAGGCGATGCGCACGCGCGTCAGGCCCTCGACGAGGACCTGGACGCCAGCCTGTCCGCGCGCCATCTGCCTGACCACCGCAACCGTGCCGATCGACTTGACGTTGGCCTCCGACACGTCGTCGGTCTCGTCGGTCTGCATCACCACCAGCAGCATGCGGTCGCCCGTCAGGGCGCGGTTCACGGCCTCGAGCGCCTGCGGTCGATGCAACGCGAGCGGCTGCACCGTCAGGGGGAACACGACGTTCTGCCTCAGGGGCAGCACCGGCAGGTCGACGGGAATCTGGGGTTCGGAACGTGCGGGGTCGGCCATGGCGTCACTTCGCAGCGGACTCGGGTGCGGGATCCGTGAACGGGGGCACCGCCGCAGCGGTGGCCAGGTGCCACGTCATCCGCGTCACGAGGCGCACGATCTTCTCCATCTTCGCAAAGTTGATCTTCTGCACGTCGTCGTCGGGCGTGTGGTAGTCGGGGTGCAGGCCGGTCGTGAAGAACAGCGCAGGGATGCGGCGCTGCAGGAACGGCCACTGGTCGCTGCGCCGCAACAGGTTCTGGGCATGCGTGTCACCCTCGACCATCAGCGACAGGCCGATGTTGCGGTTCTCGTCGCGGGCCAGCTGCGCAAGGCCAGGGGCGCGCGAGTAGCCGAGCACCATCACGGTGTTGGTGTGCTGTCCGGGCCGCGTCGGCGCGAATCCCGTGAACCGGTCGTCGTCCTCGGGCACCTCGAGGTCGCGTCCGATCATGTCCATGTTGAGGTTGGCGACGACCGTGCGCCCGCCAGGGAGCGTGCTCGCGGCAAAGGCGCGCGATCCCAGCAGGCCGCGTTCTTCGCCGTTCCACAGGGCGAACACGATCGAGCGCCGCGGGCGTTCGCCGGCCTCGATCAGCCGACTCACCGCCTCGGCCACCTCGAGGACGCCGACCGTGCCGCTGCCGTTGTCGTCGGCGCCGTTGTAGATGCGGCCCTCGTCGTCCATGCCGTCGTGGTCGAAGTGCGCGCCCACGACGATGACCTCCTTCGACAGGACCGGGTCTGCGCCGGGCACGAGGCCAATGACGTTGTACGCGGCCACCGGGCGCTGGTCGACGTCGGTCGAGAGCGTGGCCACGCGGTTTGTCGCCGCAAACGAGGCCACCGCCGCCGCGGCCGGGCGAGTGTCTGACTTCGCCGCCTTGACGAGCCTGTCGCGCAGGGCGTCGAGGTCGGTCTTGCGGGCATCGAGGCCGAGCGCCGCCGTCGCCGCCTGGCCCGAGATGCGGGCCACGGGGATGGGGAGCTGGTTCGAGGCAAGGTCGAAGCTGCGCTCGCGCGGCGAGGGCACCGTCGTCGACGTGCGCCCGACCGAGCGCAGGCGCCGGTTGCCGTTTGGCGCGACCACGAGCAGGCCCACGGCCCCGCGGGCATGCGCGAGACGGGCCTTGACAAGCAGCGAGCCGTGCTCATCGGTCGAGTTGCCGAAGGCGTCGGGCGTCTGGCCGTTGGTGGGTGTGCGGTCGAAGACGACCACGATCCGGCCACTGACATCGAGGCCGGCGTAGTCGTCGTATGACATCGCTGGCGCCGAGATGCCATAGCCGGCAAAGACCACCGGGGCCGTCACCTCGCGCGAGGGCGACATCGCCGCCGGGTGCAGGTGTTCGCCGTAGGTGAAGCGCGCCGTCACGTCGGCGCCGCGGACCTGCTCCTTGATGGTCAGGTGGCTGTCGGGGCCGATGGCGGGCGTGATGAGATCGATCGACTGCAGGAGCGACGAGCCCGACAGGGGCTGCGCCTCGGCCGCGCCGAGCATCGCCGCCAGGTACCGCGCCGCGAGTTCGCTGCCCGCGTGACCCGTGGCACGTCCCTGGAGGCCGTCGCCGGCCAGGAAGGTCAGGGCGCTCCTGAGGTCGCCCGCCGTGACCGTCGCCACGGCGCGGTCGAGCGGCGTGTGTGGGGGCGGAGGGTCGTCGGCGGCGCGGAGCCCGCGCGGCACCGTGCAGAGGACGAAGGCGGCGGCCGCGAGCGCGGTGGTTACGGCCCGCGCCGACGCCGACGTGCAACCGAGGCTACGCATGTCGATCAGTGTAGCGCGTCAGTACATGCCGGGGAGCATGCGCCAGCGAACGCGGGATTGGTACCGGCGGTAACTGTCGCCGTGCCGCGCCAGCAGCGCGCGCTCCTCGAGTGGCACCGCCACCAGCAGGTACACGAAGCTGATGAAGGCAAACGTGAGCCGCCCAAGCGTCATCTGCGGGGCGCCGAACGTGAGCAGGACCCAGCCGAGGTAGATGGGATGCCGCACGAACGTGTAGCGCCCGCGCTCGGTGAGATCGTCACCGCCGTCGCGCGCGACGGCCCCGCCGAGCACCCACCGTACGCCCGCGAGGTCGAGCACGTCGATCAGCCGTGCGCTCGCGACCGTGAACCACAGGCCGGCGACCTGCATCGCGTAGCCAACCCCCTGCATGCCGCCCCGCATCTCCCACACGACGCCGGCGGCCGGTCGCCA
>JAEUQQ010000054.1 GCA_016789685.1 Acidobacteriota bacterium
CCAGAGGCAGGCCCATGTGGCGCGACGCGTTCTCATGCCCGTTCTGACGCTGCCCGCACGGCGCGGGATCCGGGCATCACGCCCGGGCCTCGCGCCTGCCGGCGGGATCGACGAGGCTGACCAACCCTCCCACCACGAGCACCGCCACGACACCGACGACGTTGTGCCACAGGAACGCGATGTTCGTGTTGAACGCGACGTACGCCACCGTGCCCATCCCGGCGATCAGGCCGACGAAGGCGCCGTTGGCCGTGGCCCGGCTGAAGCCGACGGCGAGCAGGAACACGCCGAGGATCGATCCGTAGAAGAACGACCCGAAGCGGTTGACGACCTCGATGAGCGACCCGATCTCTGCCGCGTAGATCGCGACGATGCATGCGAACACACCCCACGCGCCGGTCGCGATCTTCGACACCCGGAGGTAGTGGGCGTCGTCGGCCTCGGTCTTCGCGTAGCGGCGGTAGAAGTCGATGACGGTCGCCGTCGACAGCGACGCGAGTTCGGCCGAAATCGTCGACATGGCGGCCGCGAAGATCGCCGCGATGATCAGCCCGACGAGGCCCACCGGCAGGTGGGTCATGACAAACGTCGGGAAGACGTAGTTGACGTCGCTGAAGCTGCGGTCGCCCGAGGCCTCGCGGACGATGGCGGTCGCTTCCTTGCGGATGCCAACCACCTCGGCGTCGCGCGACGTGAACTCGGCCGCGGCCTGCGCGACGCGCTGCGTGTCGCCGGAACGCCGCGCCTCGGCCAGTGATGTGGCCGCCTGCTTGCGCGCGTCGTAGGCGGTCGCGAACTTCGCTTCGGTCGCCTCGTAGTCGGCCGCGCGGGCGCTCGCACGCACGGTCTTCTCGTGCACCGGGTTGAAGACGAGCGGCGGCGGGGTGAACAGGTAGAACAGGAAGAGGAACACGCCGACGAGCAGCACGAGTGCCTGCAGCGGGATCTTCCAGTAGGCACTCATCAGGAGCGACGTCCGCGCCTCGCCCACCGACTTGGCCGTCAGGTAGCGCTGCACCTGGCTCTGGTCGGTGCCGAAGTACGACAGGAAGAGGAACAGCGCCGCGATCGTTCCCGACCAGAACGTGTACTGCTTGGTGAGATCGAACGAGAAGTCGAACGTCTGCAGCCGGCCGGTGACACCCGCGACGCCGAGCGCGTCGGTCAGGCCGATGCCGTCGGGCAGCCCGAGCACCAGCGCGATGAAGACGGCGACGAGCCCGAACACGATCAGCACCATCTGCTTGACGTCGGTCCACGCGACCGCCTGCACCCCGCCGAACATCGTGTAGACGGCGGTCGGCAACCCGATCGCCAGGCAGGTGAGCGGCAGGTTCCACCCGAGCACGATCGACATCACGACGGCCGGCGCCGAGATCACGACGCCACACGACATGCCGCGCGAGAGCAGGAACAACAGGCTCGTGAACGAGCGCGTCTTGGCGTCGAAGCGGCGCTCGAGGTACTCGTACGCCGTGTAGATGTGCGCGTTGTGGAAGAACGGTACGAACAGCACCGAGATCAGGATCATCGCCACCGGCAGGGCGTAGTACATCTGCAGGAAGCGCATGCCGTTGTCGTAGGCCTGCCCTGTCGTGCCGATCATCGTGATGGCACTGAGCTGGGTCGCCATCACCGACAGCCCGATTGCCCACCAGGGCAGGCTGCGGCTCGCCAGGAAGTACCCTTCGATCTCTGTGCTGTGCTTGGTCAGGCGGATGCCGTCCCAGACGATCCAGGTGAGATACGCGCCAACGATGAACCAGTCGAGGGTGTGCATCGCAGACCTAGAGTGAGAAGTGCTGCTGGAGCCAGAACAGCGCCAGCAGCACGAAGATTTCGATGATCACGACGCTGAGATACGTCCGTCCCATCGGCGGCTCGGGTGCCGCACCGTGCTGGTCGGTCATGGTCAGATCCTCGGATGTCAGAGTGCGCGTGACGCCGCGTGGCGCGCGGCCGCGGCGGCCTGCAGTCGTGTGCGGCGTTCGTCGAGCCAGGCTGCGTCGGTGTCGGTCCGCTCGCGCTCGGCGGCGAGCGCCGCCGCCGTCTCTGACGGGGCCGGCCCACCCCAGGTCGTGCGGACGGCGACGAAGTGCTCGGGGCTGAGCAGCTCGCGCAGGCGCGATTCCTCGTACATGAGCGGCGCCCCGAGAACCTCGGCCGACACGGCCGCGAGGCTGGCGTGCAACGCCTCGTCGGGCAGATCGGCGCGACGCCTGATCAGGCGGCCGGCGATGGCGTGACTCTTCACGAACGCGAGATCGTGCTCGCGCGTGAGCGTGTCGGCCAGTTCGGTGATGGTGATCCAGTTGGCGCCGGCGCGCGAGTGCATCATCTCGCGATTGACGTCGGCACCGTTCATCGCGGCAGCGACGAGGTGGATGGCGCGATCGGCGTCGTGGAAGGCGCCGTCGATGAGCGGCTGCAGGTCGTCCTCGGTGTCGACGATGTCGCCGAACGGCGTGTTGTGCACCGCCGTCGTCACGCCCATGGCCTGTCCGAGTGCCCGGCTCGAGATCGCGCGCGCGTGCTCGAGCGCCACCGGGTTGCGCTTCTGCGGCATGATGCTGCTGCCCTGGACGTAGCCGTCTGGCAGGCGCAGGTACTGGAACTCGAGGGTGCACCACAGGAGCATGTCCTGGATGAAGCGCCCCATGCCCACGAGCATGACCGACGTCGCACCGAGGCTCTCGAGCACGTAGTCGACGGTGGCAATCGAGCCGTAGGTGTTGCGGGTCGGTTCATCGAAGCCCAGCAGTGCACTGGTGCGCCGGCGATCGATCGGGAATCCCGTCCCCGTGATGGCGCAGGCCCCGAGCGGGTTGCGATTGGTCGACACGAAAGCGGCCTCGAGCCTCGCGGCGTCGCGGGCGAACTGCTCGATGACGGCGAGCAGGTAGTGCGCGACCGTCGATGGCTGCGCCGGCTGCGTGTGCGTGTGCATCGCAAAGACGGTCTCGCGATGCCGTTCTGCCAGGTCGATCAGGGCCCGCCGCAGCGCGATCGTGCCCTCGATCAGGCCGAGGATGCGGTCTCGCTGACGCATGCGGTACAGCGTCATGTCGATGTCGTTGCGGCTGCGGGCGGTGTGGAGGCGCCCGGCGACGTCGGGGCCGCAAGCCTGCTCGACGATGCGCTCGGTGTAGAAGAACAGGTCTTCGTAGGTGCCGTCGTAGACGACCGTGCGGATGTCGCGCTCGTCGATGGTGTCGAGCGCAACCCTGATGGCATGCGCATCCTCGCGCGAGACGATGCCCTGGTCGGCGAGCATCACCAGGTGCGCGTAGTGCATCGCGATCATCGGCGAGAGCAGGAGCTTCTTGGCGTCTTCGAAGTTGTCGTTGAGGACGTACCGGACATATTCAGGCGCGAATCGCATAAGACCTGAAGTATATGTCACGGCCTCTGCGGAACCGGCCGGACGGCCCGCCATGACGCACGGATGTCGCGCGGGCGAGCCTGTGCTCGCCCGCGGCGAACGCGCAACCCTACGGGTGCACGAAGGCGTGTTCGGGCTGGCGGACGGTCAACACCGGGCAGGGGGCCTTGCGGACGACCCGTTCGGCGACCGACCCGAGCAGCATGTGAGCGATCGCACCTCGGCCATGCGTGCCCATGACCAGCAGGTCGGCCTTGACGTCGCGCGCATGGCGCACGATCTCGACGAACGCGCTGCCGGTGCGCAGCGCCAGTTGCGCCTTGAAGGCCTCGCGCTCGGCCGGCGTGAGGCACGCGTCGAGCCGTTCGCGAGCCTGCTTCTCCATTTCTTCGTGGACACCAGGCAGGGCCGCCACGTAGACCTCGGTCGTCCAGGCGTGCGCCGCGAGGTCTTCGAGCACGTGGAGCACGTGCACGGTGGCCCCGAAGGCGGTGGCGAGGCTCTTGGCGTAGTTCAGGGCCGCGTCGCTCGCCTCGCTGAAATCGGTCGCGACGAGGATGGTGGAAATGGTGGGCATGATGCCACTCCTTTCCGGGATGAGGGGCTTCCCCAGCACCGCATCCATTATCATCCTTCCGCCGACGAAGCGCACGCGGCACGGCTGACACGAACGCCGTGCCCTGGCCACTCTGCTGTCGTCAGCACGTCCATGCCCCCGGCGTCGCCCGGTCAAGGAGTCTGTCTCATGTCGTCTACCCGCCTGCTCGTCGCCAGCGTCGCCGTCGCCATCGCCCTCTCGTCTGCCCCTCGCGCCGAGGCGCAGGACGTCGACTACCTGGTCCTGGCCACGTCCAAGACATCGACGATGGAGAAGGAGATGAACGCGGCTGCGGCCACGGGCTACCGGTTCGGCGGGGTCATGGGCGGCGAGACGGCGTTTGGCGGCAACGAGGTCCTCGTGATCATGACCCGTGCGGCGGGCGCCCCGGCCGAACGCTTCAAGTACAAGCTGCTGGCCGCGACCAAGACGTCGACCATGCAGCGCGAGATGCAGGACGCCGGCGACGTCGGCTACGAGTATCAGGGCCAGACGGTGTTCGAATCGATGTTCGGCGGCCGCGAGGTCGTGGTCATCCTCGAGCGCGACAAGCAGGCGCCAGCCAAGGCGTGGGAATACAAGCTGCTCGCCACCAGCAAGACGTCGACCATGCAGAAGGAACTGACGATGGCGGGCGAGTTCGGCTACCAGTACGTCGGTGTCACCGTCGCACAGACCGCCCTCGGCGGTCGCGAGGTCGTGGTCATCACGCGCCGACCCGCGAAGTAGGCCCATCGTCGGTCGCACGTGGGAGCGGAGTCGTCGGCTTGACGGTGCGCGACCGGATGTGATGCGCACCCTGGCGTCGCCAGCCGCGGCGCAGGGCATCAGCTCGCGCGCTGAAACCACCGCCCCATGTCGACGTTGCCGCCGCTGAGGATGACGCCGACGCGCTTGCCGGCGACGGCCTCGCGTCCCGACAGCAGGGCGGCGGCTCCGAGCGCGCCCGTCGGTTCGACGAGCACCTTCATCCGCTCCCACAGCAGCCGCATCGCACCGAGCAGGGCCTCGTCGCTCACGCTCATCATGTGATCCACATCACGCAGGATCATCGGAAACGTGTAGCGGCCCAGCGACGGGGTCCGCGCGCCGTCGGCAATCGTCTGCGGATGATGCACGCGCTGCAGCGTCCGCGTGGTGAACGAGCGCACGCCGTCATCGCCAGCGTCAGGTTCCACACCGATGACGCGACAGTGGGGCGACAGCGCCCGCACCGAGAGCGCCGAGCCCGACAGGAGGCCGCCGCCACCGCAGCACACGAACAGCACGTCGAGCGGCCCCGTGTCCTCGAGCAGTTCCCTGGCCGCCGTGCCCTGCCCCGCGATGACGTGAGGATGGTCGTACGGCGGGATCAACGCCAGGCCGTGCTCGTTCGCCAGCCCGCGTCCGATCGCCTCGCGATCCTCGGTGGCGGGGTCGTACTGCACGACCTCGGCACCGTAGCCGCGCGTGGCGTCGAGTTTCACGCGGGGGGCATCGTTGGGCATCACGATCGTCGCACGCAGGCCGAGCAGCGATGCCGCGAGCGCCACCGCCTGGGCGTGGTTCCCAGACGAAAAGGCGATCACGCCGCGGCCGGCGGACTGTTCGGCGATGCGCGATGCGGCGTTGTAGGCGCCACGGAACTTGAACGCACCCATGCGCTGGAACGGTTCGGCCTTGAAGTAGACCTGCGCGCCGGTGAGGCGGTCGATCGTGGTCGAGGTGAGGACGGGGGTGCGGTGCGCGACGCCGGCGATCCGCCGGGCCGCCGACTCGACGTCGGCATAGGTCGGCGCATCCTCGGGCAGCAGGGGCGGCGCCGGTGCGGTCATCGACGGTCCTTGGGAATCACCAGCTTCAACGCGGAATGTGTCTCTGAGAACTTCACGACCTTGACGTCGACGAGGCCGGCCGCGGTCGCCGCCCGGCGGATGTCGTCTTCGCGCAGCTCGCGCCGCCCCTTGGCCCATACGGTCCAGATGGCCCCGTCGCGCGTGATCCTTCCCTCGAACTCCGCCAGGCGGTCGAGATCCGACATTGCCCGGCAGCCGACCACGACGACATCGGGCTTGGTGGTCGTCAGGCGCGTCGTGACGTGATGACACCGCGTGCGCAGGTCGGCCAGGAAGACCGCATCGTCGAGCGAGAGCACCACGACGCGGTGCGTCGGCCCGACGCCCAGCTTGTCGATCAGCGACTTCGGCGACCGGATGCGCGCCAGCCAGGCATCGGCGGTGTCGCCGAGTTCGATCGACAGGTGCCCCAGGGCGTGCGTGACGTCGAGCGTCGCGCCAGACACGCGAGCCGCAGAGATCGACGAGAACGGGATCCGCTGGCGGAGTTCGCCACGGACGATGATCTCCTCCGACTCGAGGAGGACCACGGCCATGCTACGGACACCGTCGGCGACGATCGTGGTCTTCAGCTCTCGTCCCATGGAATCCTCATCACGTCGATCCAGCAACCGCGGTGCGTCCGATGGCCTGTCGCACCTGCGGCAGATCGCGTCCGGGGGATGACGAACGCCACGATTGTCGCATTGCAGGGGCAGGGGCGGGGCCACAAATCGCGGCCGGCGCTCACCGGCGCAGCGCCGGCGGGCGCGGCGTGACGACGCGGAGGGCGTCGACGGGGACGAAACCCAGCGTGCGGGCGAGGGCGAGCGAGGCCGCGTTGCTCTCGACGGCCCCCCAGACCGGACGCCGCCCGCGGTCGCGCATGTGGGCGACGAGGAACGCCGCGACCTGCCGCGCGTGGCCCCGGCCGCGGGCCCGGGGAATCGTGTCGATCGAGACGTCCCACAGCGTCTCGGTCTGGAAGGCCGCGTAGCAGAACGAGACCGCCTGGCCGTCGTCGAACGCGGCGGCGACCGGCGAAAACGCGAAGGCCGCCGCCAGTTCATGCCGCAAGTCGGCATCGACATGCGACCAGTCGATCGCGTCGGGCGACATCACCCAGCGGACGTCGGCCTCACGATCGGCACGGGTCCGGTGGAGGACGTCGGCCGGCAGGGCATGGATGATGGCGCGCTCGTCGCGCCCGACGTCGAGCACCTCGCACAACCCTGCGTGCGCCCGCGCATCGTCAGCGGGGACGAGCCACGGCGCGTCTGCGCGCACGACCTCGAGCGCACTGGACAGTGCGGCATGCGGCATCGGGGCCGTGAGCACCGCCAGCGACCCGTCGTGCATGAGGATGATGGCACCGCCCGTGGCCATGTCGCTGGCGTAGATGCGCCCGCGGCGCGCCACGAGCATCCCGCGAGCCTCTGCCCATCGGGGAATGTCGGGAGGGGTCACATCTCTCTTCATCACATTTCGCACGCTCTGGCACCTGCGCCGGCAGTGCGGCCCCGATCAGCGACCCGCGATCGCGCGGATGCCCCTCGTCAGGCGACGCATGCCCTCGACGACCGTGTCGCGCGCCAACGCGCCATACGAGACGCGCAGCACGCACCCCGACGTGAGGCCGAACGCGGTCCCGGGAATTGCCGCCACGCCGTGCTCGCGGATCAACCGCTCCGCGCACTCCATCGGCGACAGGCGTGTCTTCACATCGACCAGCGTGTAGAACGCGCCTTGCACTGGCGGAACGTCGGCCACGTCACGCACGGCCCCGAACGCCTCGAACACCAGGTGCCGCACCTCGCGCAGCGCCGCGACATGCGGCGCCGAGTGCGCGCGCCCGACGCGGAGCGACGCCGCCGCCGCGGCCTGCGACACCAGGGGCGGACAGATCAGCAGCGTGTCCTGGATCTTGTTGACGGCCACCCACAGCGCCTCGGGGATCACCATGTACCCGATGCGCCAGCTCGCGAACCCGTACGCCTTCGACAGCGAGTACAGCGAAATCGTGTGCACCGAGGCGCCGGGAATCGCACCCGGCGAGAAATGCCGCGCGTCGTCGTGGGTGAAGTACTCGTACACCTCGTCGTGAATGTGGAAGACGCCATGCCGCGCGCACAGCGCGTTGACGGCGCGCAGGTCGGCCTCAGGGTAGACGGCGCCGCTCGGGTTGTTGGGCGAGATGGTCACCACCGCCCGCGTGCGCGGCGTGATCGCCGACGCGATCGCGTCGACGTCGAGCTGGTACCCCGCCCGCGTCGGCACCGGCACCGGCACGGCCCCGGCCATCACGATCGCCATCTCGTGGTTGAAGTAGTAGGGCACCGGCAGGATCACCTCGTCGCCGGAGTCGACCAGGGCGAGGATGGCATTCATGAACGCCATGTTCCCGCCCGCGGAGACGACGATCCGGCTGTGTGGCGCGGTGACGATGCCGTTCTCGCGGGCGAGCTTCGCGTCGATCAGCGCGAGCAGCTCGGGTTCGCCCTCGACCGCGCCGTAGCGGTGCTCTGGGTGCTCGAGGAAGGCGCGCACGGCGTCGGCCGCCTCGGGCGGAGGGCCGTACGAGACCAGGCCCTGCCCGAGCGAAATGGCGCCTGGCGTTTCGCGAAGCCAGCGCGCCACGATGGGGATGATCGGATCCTGCACGTGCTGCAGGCGTTGCGACTGGACGAACCCTGGCGGCATGCAGTGATCCTACCTGCTCCAGGCCTCGCGGTACTTCCGCAGCAGCTCATAGAGCACGACCCCGCCTGCCGTGGCGACGTTGACCGAGTGCTTGGTGCCGAGCATCGGCAGTCGAACGAACGTGTCGGCCTGGTCACGAGCCGCCGGCGACACGCCATCGACTTCGTTGCCGAACACGACGGCAACCGGGAAGCGCGGTTTCCAGTCGAAGAGATCCACGGCCCGTGGATGCGTCTCGACGAGGGCAATCTCGTGTCCGCCCGTCCTCAGGCCCTGCAGCACGTCGCCGACCTCGCCGGCGCTCCACGCCTGCGTCGTCTCGGCGCCGAGCGCGGTCTTGGCGAGGCGGGGATTGGACGGCGTCCCGGTGATGCCGCACAGCCACAGCCGGTCGACACGCACCGCGTCGGCGGTGCGAAAGAACGATCCGACGTTGTAGAGACTCCGGATGCTGTCGAGCACGACCGCCACGGGCAACGCGCTGATCGCGTCGTACGCGGCCGAACCGCGGGTCGCGCGGAATGCGAGGTGATCGTTGGTGTCGCCGTGATGGCGGCGTGTATCTGGCACGTCGGGCATGTCCTCGGTGCGGCGGTCGCGTGCGGGGCAGAGGTTCAGCGCACCACCGTGGGAGCGCGAGTGGCCGAGATGTTGAGCCTGACGTAGTCGAGCACGAACGGCGGGTCATCTGCCGCGAACTGCTCGGTGAGTTCGCCGACGAACTGCGCGCGCATGGCGTCGGTGGGCAGGCACGCGAGGTGCGGCCGCAAGACGACCGTCGCGGTGAACGTGGCGAACGCGTGGCCGTCGACAAAGGCCGTGGGCGCCGGCTCGAGCCAGGCCTGGATGTGACCGAATCCTGCGCGCCGCAGCCGCGCGGTGGTCGTCTCGGCGCTGGCGAACTCCCACGGCTCGCGCCAGCTCGCGAAGTGCGCCGACCACTCGCGACTCTGCATCATCGCGTGAGCGCGGGCGTGGATGCGGGCCAGGTTCCCGGCGCCCCCGCACTGCGCCACGAGGCGGCCTCCCGGGGCGAGCGCGTGGTGGATTTCGGCAAACAGGGCGTCATGGTCCAGGATCCAGTGGAAGGTCGCGGTGCTGAAGACGAGGTCGGCGCGCTGCGCGACTGGGAAGGCCGACAGGTCGGCGACGACGACGTGGAGGTTCGCGGCGGCGTGCCGCCGCGCGGTCTCGCGCGCGGCCGACGCCATCTGTCGCGAGCGATCGAGCCCGATGACGCGGCCGCGGGGCACCCGGGCAGCGAGTTCGGCCGAGACGCGGCCGCTGCCGCACCCGGCATCGATGACGGTCTCGTCGCCGGCGAAGATCACGCGGGCCAGGACGACCATCCCCCAGGTGAACTGCGGGTCAGACACGCGGTGGTAGGCGTCTGCGTTCCACTCGGTGGTCATGTGCGGGGCCATTGTAGGTCTGCGCGCCGGCGCAGGGGCGAAATCGGGGACACTGGCGCGATAATTCGGGTCAGACCCGAATAGGCGCGAATTATCGAAAACCGGCGCGAAATGCGTGAAAGGACCGAATTGGGGTCAGACCCCAATTCAGGGCGACCGGGGGATTTGACGCCACCATGCACCAGGCGTATGCTTCCCTGGGTATTTACCTAACGGTCGTTCGGTTTCTTGCGCCCTCCCGGGTGCCGTCAGTCGCAGAGGCCACACCATGAGCACACACACCGTCATCGTGACCGGAGGCGCCGCCGGGATCGGCCGCGCCACGGTCGAACGCTTCTTCGCGGCGGGCGCCAACGTCGCCGTGTGGGACGTGGATGCCGCCCGCGGCGCCGCCTTCGTCGCCGAACTCGACCCGGCCGGCACGCGCGCGACCTTCCAGGCCGTCGACGTCACCAATACCGCCAGCGTCACCGACGCCATCGCCCTCGTCATCGCGAAGTTCGGACGCATCGACGTCCTCATCAACAACGCCGGCATCACGCGCGATGCGACGCTCGTGAAGTGGAAGGAGGGCGCCCTCGTCGGCCAGATGGACGATGCGGCGTTCGACGCCGTGGTGAGCGTGAACCAGCGGGGCGTCTTCGTCTGCACGCGCGGCGTCGTGCCGCAGATGATCCAGCAGGGCGGCGGCGTCATCCTCAACGCCACGTCCGTCGTCGGCCTCTACGGCAACTTCGGCCAGACCAACTACGCCGGCACCAAGTTCGCCGTCATCGGGATGACCAAGACGTGGTCGCGCGAACTGGGCAAGTACGGCATCCGCGTCAACGCCGTCGCGCCGGGCTTCATCGCCACCGAACTCGTCGCCAAGATGCCCGAGAAGGTCATCGCCGGCATGGTGCAGCACACGCCCCTCGGCCGCATGGGACAACCCGTCGACATCGCCAACGCCTACTACTGGCTGGCCTCGAGCGACGCGTCGTTCGTCACCGGCGCCGTGTTCTCGATCGACGGCGGCATCGTCCTCGGCACGTAGACGGCCCCGCGCTCGCAGGCTCGCTCACCGCCCACCAGGATCGCCCCGAGACCCACCGCCATGCCTCGTCACGCCTACGTCGTCGCCACCGGCGCCTACCTGCCGACCGGGATCGTCACCAACGACGACCTCCGCGCGCGGTTCGACGCCATCGTGCCCGAGTTCGTCAACAAGATGGAGGCGAGCACCAGCATCCGTGCGCGCCATCGCGCCGACGACTCGCAGGCAACGTCTGACCTCGCCACCGAGGCCGCCAGGCGCGCGCTGGCAAGCGCGGGGCGCACGCCAGCCGACGTCGACCTCATCGTGCTGGGCACCGACTCGCCCGACTACATCACGCCCGCCACCTCGGTCGTTGTGCAGCACAAGCTCGGCGCGGCGCGCGCCGGCACGTTCGACGTGGGATGCGCCTGCGCGTCGTTCCCCACCGGCCTGGCCGCCGCCGCCGGGATGATGGCCACGAACCCCGCGCTCAAGACCGTGGTCGTCATCGGCGTCTACATGATGCAGCGCCTGGCCGACCCCAACGATCCGACGATCTTCTTCTACGGCGACGGTGCCGGCGCCGCCGTGCTCGAAACGCGCGAGACGCCAGGATTCATTGGCGCCTCGTTTGCCGCCGACGGTGCCTTTGCGAAGTGCTGGGGCATCTTCTCGGGCGGCACCGTGGAGCCGGCCAGCGTCGCCTCGGTCGAGGCGAAGCGGACGACGGTGAAGCTGGTGGATCGGTATCCGCCCGAGATCAACCACGACGGATGGCCGCGGCTGGTCAGAAAGCTCGCCTCCGAGCAGGGCTTTGCCGTCGACGACATCGACTTCCTGGTCTTCACGCAGGTGCGCTACCCGTCGATCGAACTCGTCATGGGCACGCTGGGCCTGCCGATGTCGAAGACGATCACCAACATGGATCGTGTCGGCTACACTGGCTCGGCGTGCATTCCGATTGCGCTCGACGAAGCTCTCGGCACGGGGCGCATCACGCGCGGCGACCTGGTCGTGCTGGTCGGGTCGGGCGTCGGCTACAACCAGGCAGCAGTCGCATTCCGGTGGTGACATGCGCAAGTGGCTCATCGCACTCGTCCTCGTCGTAGCGCTCGTCGGCGTCGGCATCTGGGCGGTGATGCGCCACTCGCTCGCCATCACCGTGTGGCGCTCGCGTAGCGCGCTGACGAGCGCCGGCCTCGAGAAGAAGATGCTCGAGGGCCCGGCCGGCCCGATCGTCTACTGGGTGGGCGGCACCGGCTCGCCGGTGCTCCTGCTGCACGGCACCAACGACCAGGCGGGCACCTGGAGCGTGGCCGCGCCGGCCCTGATGACGGCGCACCGCCTGATCGTCCCCGATCTCGCGGGGCACGGCGAATCGGGGCCCGCCTCGGGCCCGATCACGTTCGCCCACCTGCTCGCCGGCATCGAACGCGTGATCGCCGCCGAATCGCCCACGACCCCGGTGGCCATCGTCGGCAACTCGATGGGCGGATGGCTGGCGCTCCTGCAGGCGCAGCGCGCGCCAGCGACCGTCAGGCGCGTGATCCTCGAGGCGGGTGGAGGCATCTCGTGGCAGGGGCCGCTGCCACTGCTGCTGCCGACGAACCGCGACGAGGCCAGGCAGATCCTGGTGCGCGTGTTCGGCGAGCCCGCCCCGCCGCTGCCGGGATTCATGCTCGACGAGATGATCCGCCTCGGGGCGACCTCGCCGATGACGCGGTACGACGCCGCCGATGCCACCGCGCACCTGCTCGACGGCACGCTCAAGGATCTCGCCGTGCCCGTCGACCTCGTGTGGGGCAGGCAGGATGGCGTGTTGCCAATCGCGTTCGGCGAACGCTTCCGCGACGAGTTCACGTCGGCGGGCTGGCACACCATCGACGGCGCGCACATCCTGCACCGCGATCGGTCACAGGCGTTCCTCGACACCATCACGCCGCTGTTGAAGTAGCACGGCGCACACTCCACAATCGGGGATGGCCTCACTGACCGTCCTCGTCTTCGGCGCCACCGGTTCGGCCGGCGGCAGCGTGCTGCGCGCGTGCCTCGACGCCGCCGACGTGCGCGAGGTCCGCGCCCTCACGCGACGCCCGCTCGGCACCGCGCACGCGAAACTCCGGGAGGTCGTCCACGACGATTTCACCGACTTCACGCGAGTCGCCGAGGCGTTCGCAGGCGTCGACGCCTGCCTGTTCTGCCTGGGCGTCTCGGTGACGCAGGTGCCCAGCGAGGCTGCCTACCGGGCGATCACCCACGACATCACGCTGGCGGCCGCGCGCGCGCTGGCGGCGCAGAGCCCAACGGCGGCCCTCCACTACATCAGCGGGCAGGGCACCGATCCGGGCGGACGCATGATGTGGATGCGCGTGAAGGGCGCCCTCGAGCGGCAGTTGATGGACGAGTTCGGCGCCGTGTGCTGGCGCCCCGCGTTCATCGACGGCGAGGCGTCAGATCACGCCCCGTGGATGCTGAAGGTCGCCACGCCCCTCCTGCGACTGCTCAAGCCGTTCGCGCGGCTCTACGTCGACGGCCGCGACCTCGGCCGGGCGATGCTGCACGCGACGCGCACGGGCATGCGCCGCCGCGTCGTCGAGAACCACGAAATCAGGGCAATGGCCGCCTCCTCGTCGTGACCATCACCGCGACCCTGGCCTGGCGATGGGCCCTGCGCAGCCGACGCTTGCGAGGCCAGTGCCGTCGCACGCATACTGGATCGTTAGCCCTTCCCCGGAGGAACCGCTCGTGTCAGTGACGCACCTGTCGATGGACGAACTGCGCGCCGGCCTGGATCACATCGCGGCATCGCCCAAGAACTCCGGCCCCCTGGTGCTGATCGTGCGCCGCCCGGGGCAGGACGTGCGCGAAGTCGTGACCGACGGGATCCTCTCGCTCGCCGACGGGCTCGTCGGTGACGGGTGGCGCGATCGCATGGACCCAGGCGATCAGTCGCCCGACACGCAGATCACGATCATCAACAGCCGGCTCATCGGACTGCTCGCGCCCGACGCGAGCCGCTGGCCGCTCGCGGGTGATCAGCTCTACGTGGATCTCGATCTCGGTCTCGACAACCTGCCTCCTGGCACGCGCCTCGGCGTGGGATCCGCCATCCTCGAAGTCACCGCCGAGCCCCACACGGGCTGCAAGAAGTTCGTGTCGCGCTTCGGCCTCGATGCCATGAAGTTCGTGAACTCGCCCGAGGGCCGCCGGATGAACCTGCGCGGCATCTACGCGAAGGTCACGCAGGCGGGAACCATCGCGCAAGGCGACATCGTCACGAAGCTCGCGTAGCCGCCCCGGACAGCTCCGGACGCACCCACGCGCGACGAGACGCGGATCGAGCGGTGAGGATGGCGCGACGCGTCAGGCGTCGTGGGCGCGATCGCCGAGTGCCCGGTCGTGGGCCGTGCGATCGGCTTCGCCCAGCAGGCCGAATCGCAGGATGTCGCAGATCTGCCTGATGGCCTTGTCGCTCTGCTTGCCGAAGTGGTCGGGCACGCCAAAGAGGATCTCGACGGCGAAGTAGTTCATGAAGAACCGCGTGACGAGCATCAGCGCGTCGCCGGCCTCGATGCCCGTCCGCAGGCGCGAGTCGGCCATCAGCCGGTCACGGTTCTGGGCGGCGAAGCGGCCGAACCGCTGCGACATCTCGGAGTAGAACTTCCGGATGTGGCTCCCCTCGAACTCGATCACGTCCACGTAGATGAGCGCCACGTGGCGGCGGTACTCCATGATCATGTCGCGCGCGGCGCCGCCGATCTCCTCGAGGTTGTCGGGAAACGGGCCCGAGACCAGCGCGCGGTTGAACACGAAGTCGGGACTCTCGATCGCCGTCCAGTACTGGTTCAGCAGTTCCTGGAAGATCGCGTCCTTGTCCTTGAAGTGGTGGTAGACGTTGCCGGTCGAGACCTTCGCGGCGTCGGCGATGTCGCGGATGCTCGTCGCCCCGTACCCGCGGTGCGAGAAGAGTTCGAGGGCGGCCTCGAGAATCTGGCCGCGGCTGCGGTGCGAACGGGCTTCCTGCGTCTCGCGAGGGCGTGCCACAACGGCGGCAAGGGTACGTTGCCGGACGCTCGTTATGCAAGTAGCGAGTCGCCGGTCCCCGGCTGCTGGCGCTAGGCCACATGCCCCCGTGGGTGCGAGCTACGGCGCGACGAAGTGCCTGGCCAGCGCCGCCGACCAGGGCGCGACCAGCGCGGGCGCTCCGCCCTTGCCCTCCGTGACGATCTGGCGGGTCGAGAACGCGGTGCCATAGACCCGCTCGTGGGCGTCGCGATCGACCCGGATGGCCGACCCCTTGAGCGTCACGCCCGCAAACAGGCCGCGCGTGCGCGAATAGCTCAGGATCTCGGCCCGGAACGTGGCATCGGTCGAGGCTTCGACGTCGCGTCCGACGGGGCCCGCCGCGACCGACGCATCGCCACCGAACTTCATGGTGTTGTTCGACAGCTTCTCGGCACCCCGGGTGTTCATGACGATGAGCACGAGATCGACGGCCTGCGCGCCGATTTGCGCGCCGACGGAGCCTCCGGTGAGGGTGAGGAAGGCCGGGGCCGACCACGTGTTGGTCTTGCGGTTGCGGACGCTGAAGACACCCTTGCCGCGGTGGGCGCCGACGCCCAGGCCGCCCTTGATCGTCGACGGAAACACCGCGATGCCCTCGGCCTTGTCGATGACCTTGGTCGGAATGGCCTTGTCGGGCGCCCCCATGATCTCGTCGAGGACGCGGGCCGCTTCGACGACGCGGTCGGCCTCGGCCGACGACTGGCCCACCAGGCGAGGCGAGTTCGCGAGCACGATCGACGCGACGCACGCGGCGACCAGGGGAATCATCGTGATGCGCATGGTCCGAGTGTAGTCCCGGCGGGCCATCACGAAGCAAGCCCATCGTCACGACGGATGGGCTTGCGCGCGCCAGCCCGGACGGCTGTGAGGCGGCAGGGCCCCTACAGGATATTGAGCCCCGGCTGCCTGAAGTTGCCGCCGAGCAGCGGCACCGAGTCCACGCCCAGCCACTTGTCGGCGATGGCCGCGTAGACGGCACGGAAGTCGGTCTCCATCCGCACGTCGCCGCCGGCGTTCTCGAGCGTCGGGTTCTGCGTGTCGGCGGCGTTCAGGTTGGGCGCCGTGCCGTAGATGCCGCCGCGCACGCCACCACCGACCAGGAACATGGCGCTCGCCGCGCCGTGATCGGTGCCGTTGCTGCCGTTCTCGCTGATGCGGCGGCCGAACTCCGAGAACTGCAGGACCAGCGTCTGGCCCAGGGCGCCCACGTTCCCCATGTCCTGGTAGAAGGCCAGGATCGAGTCGTTGATGGTGGCCATCAGGTTGTAGTACGCACCGTTGGTCGCGTTGACACCCTGGCCCGAGTGCGTGTCGTAGCCACCCGTCTGCACCCAGAACACCTTCGTCCCGACGCCCTGCACGATGGCGCCCGCGACCGCGCGCAGCGCCTGGCCGAGACCGTTGTTGGGGTACGTCACCGACGGCGTGTAACGGCCCACCTGGGCCACCCGGTCGAGCGTCGCGAAGGCGCCCTGCACCGTGCCGTTCACGTACGCCAGGTGCGGACGGTCGACCGGCACGTGCGACGAGATGCGCGTGGCCGCCGTGCGGGCGTACGTCGCCTCGGTGCCGCTGTTGGGGCTGGCGAAGGCGTATCCCGACACGCTCGGGATGGCCGGCACGGCCACGTGCCGCGCCAGGAGCGTCCGCGGCGTCTCGCGCACGGTGTTCCACGCCACCAGCGGATCGACCGGCGACGGCAGCGTGTCGAGGTACTTGCCGAGCCAGCCCGGCCCCTGGGGATTGTTGGGATCGGCGGTCGACCAGATGTCGGTGCCCTGGAAGTGCGATCGGCTCTGGTTGGGATACCCCGTGCGCTGGACGATGGCGAGGCGGCCCTGGTCGAAGATCTGCTTGAGCCCGGTCAGGCGCGGATGCAGGCCGATGTTCGTCCGGTTGGCGTCTGTCCCGACCTGCAGCGCGTTGGCGGCGGGAATCGCGATCGTCGGCCGCCGCGCGAAGTACTGCGGGTCACTGTACGGCGCCACCATGCTGAGCGAGTCGTTGCCGCCCGACAGGTACAGCACGACCAGGTTCCGCGACGTCGCCCCCTGCGCATGCGCGAGCGACGTCAACACCTCGGGCGCCGCGAAGCTCACCGTGAAGGCGGCGACACCCCCCTGCAGGAACTGTCTTCGGGTCACGCTCATCGGTCGATCCTCTGTGAGGGCCGCACCATCGTGCCGCCCGTTGGCGCCTCAGGCGAACTGGTACTCCGACGAGCCGAGCATGAGGTGCACGAGGCCGGGCACCTTGGTCAGCAACTGCGCATCCGACCCCGTCCAGTTGCCGCCCGCCCTGAGGTACGTCAGCAGTTCCTCGTAGGGACCGCGGTCGTACTCCATCGGCGACCACCGATCGAGCGCGTACGACAGCAGCGCCTGCGGCGTCGATGCCTGGCCGCGCGCATCGTTGCGCAGGTTGAACCGCTGGTTGGTGGCCAGCTGCGCCGCAAAGTTCAGGCGCGCCAGCGAGCCGCCGGTCGAGAACCAGCCGGGGCCCGTCTCCCATCCGTTGACGTCGGGCGGCTCGAAGAGCTGCTGCCCCATGTTGACCAGCGGCGTCAGCGTGTCGTTGACCGAGAAGCCCGTCCAGCCCGTCTCCTTGATCGCACGCACGACGAACTCCACGGGCCACGAGTACCGGGCAAACCGATGCTCGATCGCCAGGAACTCGTGCGAGTGGAACACGACGCGCAGCATCGCCTTGATGCTGTAGTTGGTCGAGTAGTAGGCGGCCGCCACGGCCTCGACCCACGACGTCGGCGGTTCGCTGACCTCGCTCACGAAGAAGGCCCAGAACCGGCGCGCAAGGCGCCGGCCCGTTGCGGGATGCCGGACGACGGCGTCGATGAAGTCGAGTCCGTCCTGCATGCCGCTGGCCGCGGCGCGCGCCGGAATCGTCGTGCCGCCGTCGGCGTAGATCGGGAAGGTGAAGGTCTTGGCCGTGGTGTCGTGCTGCGCGCTGTTGTAGAAGAACTCGTACTTCGTGGCAGGATCGCCGGTCGCACCCACGCGGCGCATGTTCCACCCGGTGAACACGCGGGCACCGGCGTAGACATCGGCCTCGGTGTAGTTGCCGATGCCCATGGTGAAGAGTTCCATCACCTCGCGGGCGAAGTTCTCCTGCGGCCGCGCGCGCGTGTTCGTGCGCCCGTCGAGCCACACGTTCATCGCGACGTCCTTGGCCATCTCGACGAGGAAATCGCGGAAGTTCCCGAGGGCGTACTCGCGGATCATCTCGAGCTGGCCCTTGACGCCGCCCGAATCCTCGCCGGTCTTGGCCGCGAGCATCCGCGTAGCCTCGACCGCACCGACGACGCCCGCAATCTTGGTGTACGCGGTGGCGAAGTGATGGTGCCAGTAGAGCACCATCTTCTCCTGGAGCGGCCGCTCGGTGTGCACCATGCGGAACAGCCACCGCTGGCGCGCGTCGGTGATGTTCTGGTGCGGCAGGAACTGCCCGCGCGTCGTCACGCCGACGTAACCAGGCACGCCGATCTTGCCGTCGACGGTGTCGGTCACCTGCTCGGGGCTGAGCAGGAGTTCGACCGTGGCCGGGTACCCGAGTTCGGCGTAGTACTCCATCTCCGCCGGACTGGCGCCAAAGCCGGCCCGCCGGAGCAGGTGCTCGATGAAGGAATCTCGTCGTGCCATGTGACTCACGCCTCCGCGAGTCGTCCTGAGAGGGGCTTCGACATCGAGGCCCGTGACGCCCGGTCGCGCTGACACCGCTCCCCGCTTTGACCAGTCGCGTGGGGGCGGGGTTGAGGCCGGGGAAGCTCGGGCATGGTAACGCCCTGCGTCTATCGGCCGCAAATCGATCGACACGTAGCCTGCAAAACGTGCTGTATTCACCAACACGATGGCCGGTGGCCAAGGACGACACCGGACCGGTGCACTGGGCGGAGGCGGTGAAGCGTCTCCAGGTGGCGTCGTGGCGAGGGGGACGAACGGGGAGGGACGAGACGGGGAGGACACGCGCGCGGGGAGGGCGCCCGAAGGCGCTCTCCCCGCGTCGGTGCTAGAAGCTCAGCCGGAAGCCGAGCTGGAACTGACGCTGCTCGTAGCCAGCCGTGGGCGTGAAGCCCTTGCCATCGGTCGGGATGGCGGTGAGCGGGTTGCCCAGCGTGTCGGTCGTGACCGTCGACGTGACGCCAGACCACTGCACGGTGTTGAACACGTTCTTGAACTCGGCGATCACCTCGGCCTTGGCCGGCCCGATCGGCACGACCCGCGAAACCCTCAAGTCGAGGTTCTTGCGCGCCGGCAGATTGAGCGAGTTCCGCGTAACGCCGATAGGACGGTCGCTCGCAGTCGCGTCGCCGTTGAGTTCACGGTTACTGCGCACGTTGATCGGGATGCCGCTGGCGAGCTGCATCAGGATGCCGAGGCGGTTGCCGTTGACGAGCGCGGCGATCAGGGCATTGTCGGTCTTGATCTTCGGTTCGATCACGACGCTGCCCGTGAACGCGTGCCGCTGGTCGAGCACGTTCGGACCCTTGTCGAAGTCGAGGTTGGTCGGGTCCGACCGGCCCGCATCGCCCTGGACCGACAACGTGCCGGTGATCGGCGCGGTGTCTTCGCTCTTGCCGAGCGTGTAGGCGAAATCGAACTGGAACCCGTTGTGCTGCCGGCGCGTGAGCTGCAGTGTGATGTTCTTGTAGGTCGAGTCGCCGAGCGACTGCACCATGTTGACGACGTTGTAGCGTGGGTCGACGCGGGTGGCCGCGCTCGC
>JAEUQQ010000073.1 GCA_016789685.1 Acidobacteriota bacterium
CACGTCCCGGCGCGTCGCGGTCGTCAGGGAACGCGTGCGCCGACGTCTCGCACGGCCGCATCGGCTGGCAGGGTGACATCGACGCCGAGCAGGGCGAGGAACTCCGCGAGCACCATCGCCGTGGCGCCCCAGACGAAGGCATCGTCGATGACGAAGCCGGGGACGATGAAGGTGAGGCCATCGTAGTCCCACCGGCGCAGTTCGCGCGTAGACGGTGAGGCCAGTTGGGCGAGCGGGACCTCGAGCAACCGGGCGACCTCGCCATCGTGCGGCACGAAGTCGGGGCGCGTGACGATCGATGCGACGATTGGGTGCAGCAGGTGTCCGCTGACCGGGATGTGCAGTGGCGTCAGGGCGCCGAGTGGTTCGACGGCTGCGGGATCGGCACCCACTTCCTCGTGCGCCTCGCGCAGGGCAGCGGCGACCGTGTCTTCGCCCGGTTCGAGTCGGCCGCCGGGCAGCGATACCTGGCCCGCGTGCAGGCGGAGGAAGTCTGCGCGCTCGGTCAGCGCCAGCGTGGCGGCGCCGTCAACGGGGTAGACCAGGAGGACGGCGGCCGCGTCGCGCACATGATCGGGGATCTCGCCGGGGCGCCAGTTGCGGCGTGGGCGCGGCGCCATGCGGCGCTGCGCCTCGACACCGGGCAGCGGGGCGGCCAGGGCTGTGCGCAGACGCGTGACGGTATCGGCAAACGCGAATGACATGGGGCGGTGATAGCATACGCCGCGTCAGCACGCGGCACGCGCGTGACAGGGGTCACGGCCGTGCCACGTGCCTCAACGTCGCGAGACACCCATGAGCACGCTGGCGGGCAAGACGCTGTTCATCACCGGCGCGAGCCGCGGAATCGGGCACGCGATCGCCGTGCGTGCGGCACGCGACGGCGCCAATGTCGTCATCGCCGCGAAGACGGCCGACCCGCATCCGAAGCTGCCCGGGACGATCTTCTCGGCCGCCGAGGATGTCGAGCGGGCGGGCGGCAAGGCGCTCCCGCTCGTCGTCGACGTGCGCGACGAGGGCCAGGTCGAGGACGCCGTCGCGCGGGCGGTGGGCGTGTTCGGCGGGATCGACATCCTCGTCAACAACGCGTCGGCCATCCAGCTCACCGGGACGCTCGAGACGCCGATCAGGCGATTCGACCTGATGCACCAGGTCAACGTGCGCGGCACCTTCCTGTGCTCGCAGAAGTGCCTGCCGCACCTCCTGAAGGCGGCGAACCCGCACGTGCTCAACCTCGCGCCGCCGCTCAACATCGAGGAGCGCTGGTTCGCGCCGCATGTGGCGTACACCATGGCGAAATACGGCATGAGCCTGTGCGTGCTCGGCATGGCCGCGGAGTTCCGCGACCGCGGGGTGGCCTTCAACGCCCTGTGGCCGCGGACGACGATCGACACCGCCGCCGTCGGCATGCTCGGTGGCGACGCGATGCGGCGCTGCTCGCGACTGCCCGCGATCATGGCCGACGCCGCCCACGTCATCGTGACGCGCGACGCACGCACGTTCACCGGGCACTTCTGCATCGACGACGAGGTGCTGCGCTCCGCTGGCGTTACCGACTTCGACCAGTACCTCCCCACCGGCGTCACCGAAGACCAACTCCTCCCCGATTTCTTCGTCTGACCGTCACCCCCCGTTTCCCCCACGGAACCCGCAGCAGATGAGGGTCTGACCCCAATTCGGGTCGCACCCGGCGTTTCTGCCCAGCCAGCGCGAAATCGGGTCAATCGGGGCCTGACCCGAATTGGCGGGGAATCGGGTGAGAAACGGCGAAAAGGGCGCCTGGCGGTGGCGCCCGGCGGGAGCGGGCGGTCACCGGGGGCGGGCGCCGGCGACAGCGGGACGGCACCCCTGCAAGGGGCGTGCGCACGAGTGACCTCGGCTGTCACGGGGGGCTGGCACGATGCCCGGGTCGCCTGCCACGCGCCGCGCCCCATGCCGGGGCGGCGCATCGCGGGCCTGGAGCCGACGCGCCATGATGATTCGCCCCGACCTTCCCTTCGTCGATGCTGCCGGTGACACGCGGTTCGTGCTGGTGACGTTCGAGGCGCCGCGCGGGCAGGCGGCCGCGACGCGGCCGCCCATCGACGTGGCCTTTGCCATCGACTGTTCCGGGTCGATGAGCGGACCCAAGATCGTGCTGGCCACCGAGGCTGTCTCGGTGGCCCTCCGACTGCTGCAGCCGACCGACACCTTCGCCATCGTCGGCTACGACAACGAGATCTACGACGTCTGGCCGCTGAGTGCGGCCACACCCGAGCATGTGCGGAGCGCCGACCGCCGGCTCCGCGCCCTCGAGGGCGGCGGCACGACGGCCCTCGAGGAAGGCTGGCGCCGCGCTGCCGGCCAGGTGGCTGGCACCCGTGCGGGTGAACACCACCGCCGCACCCTGCTGCTGACCGACGGACTGGCCAACGTGGGCATCACTGACCCCACCGCCCTCATCGCCCTCGGCCGCGAGTGGCGTGAGAAGGGCGTGGTGACGACGGCCTTCGGTGTCGGCAGCGACTTCGACGAGCGACTCCTGCAGGGAATCGCCGACGCTGGGCAGGGACACTTCTACTTCGTCGAGCGCGCCGAGCAGATCCCCGACCTGCTCACCAGCGAGCTCGGCGAGACGCTCGAAACGGTGGCGCGCGACGTGTGGGTCGATGTGGCGCTGCCCGCGGGCGCGAGCCTCGCGGTGCTCGGGAAGGCGTCTGTCTCTGCCGCGCCCGCTGGCGGCATCTCGGTGAGTCTCGGCGACCTGACGTCTGCCGAGGTGGTCTCGATCCTCCTGGCCGTCACGCTGCCCGCGACGGATCCGGGGAGCGTGCACACGGTGCGGTGGTCGCTTCGCGACAGGGAGGGGGCGTTGAGCGTTGCGCCGGCAGCGACCTCGTGGGCCGTCCACGCCGCCGGTGAACAGCCCGATGCGACGCCTGATGCCGAGGTGCTGCGCGAACGCGCCCGTGCCCGCTTGTGGATGACGCGCGAGCAGGCGCTCGAGGCCAACCGCTCGGGCGACTACTCGCGGGCTCGCTCCATCCTCATGCAGTTCCGCGCGGAGTTCTCGGGCGTCGCCGACGCCGACGTGGAAGGCCTGATGCAGGCCAGTCTCGACGACGACGCCGTCTTTGCGGTGCCGATGCGCGCGATGGAGCAGAAACGCCAGCACTTCGCCGCCTCGTCGGCCCAGCGCCGCCGCGCGGCCGACGGCAAGGCCCGGAAGGCCTGAACCCGCCCGTCGCGTGTGTCCCGTGGCGGGCGTCGGGTCAAGGCCCGCCGGCGCCCGCTACAAGGGATAGCGCCGCCCGATCGTGTCGAGGTATTTGCGCGTCTCGCCGTACAGCACCGCCAGGCCGCCGCGCACGCGTTCGGCGTGCGAGGGGCCGGCGTTGTAGGCGATCAGCGCGTCGCGCGTGTTGCCGAACTGGGCCAGGAGGCCAGCGAGGTAGGCGATGCCGCCCCGGAGGTTGTCGATCGGGTCGCTGGGATCGACGCCCAGCATCCGCGCCGTCGCGGGCATCAGTTGCATGAGGCCGATGGCGCCCTTGTGCGACACGGCATCGGCCGCACCGCCCGACTCCGCGGCCACCATGGCCTGCACGAGGCCCGGATCCACGCCGTACTGGCGCGCCAGGCGGAGGATGGCGGCCTGGATGCCGGCATCGGTGACGATGGCGGCGGGCGGTACGACGGACGGCGTCCGCGGGGCCGGGGCCCGCGGGGCGGCCTTGCGCGGCGGCGGCGACCGCCTGGCCGACTGCGGGTGCGCGCGTTCGGCACGGCGCGCGCGAGCCTGGAGCGCGCGGTCGAGGAACGCCGCGACCACCGCTTCGCGCTGCCCGGCCATCAGCAGCCGCTGGGCGTCGTCGATGTCACGTTTCGACAGGCGTCCCGACACGATGTCGGCGATCTCGCGGGCCGAGTAGCCGCCGAGCAGCAGGGCATAGGTGACGCGGTCACGCGCCACGACCGCTGCCGAGCACGGCAGCGGCAGTGTCGCGATCGGCGACCTGACGAGTTCGTCGATGGCGGGCGCGGTGGGTGCGAGGCCCGTGATGACGGCCGCGATCTGGAGGAACTCATCGACCGACGCGGCGCGCAGAGCGGTCAGCACGACGGTGCCGGCGCCGGGCGTCTCGGGCCTGAGCCTGGCCCGCGCGGCCTCGAGCCCGGGCAGGGCCGCTGACCCGCACGTGGCCGGCGGCGCCTGTGCCGATATCGGCGTCGGTACCGCGGCCAGTGCCGGTGGGAGCAGTGCCGCGACGATCAGCCATGACACGCGCATGCGACGCAAGCGTAGCAGAGGGCGCGTGGTTCGGAGTACGATGGCCCTTCCCATGCGGCTGCTGTTCACCTACCTGAAGGACTACAAGGGCCTGGTCGCCGTCGCACTGCTGCTGGCGGCCGTCAATCAGGTCTTCTCGCTCCTCGACCCGCTGATCTTCCGCTACGTCATCGACAACTACGCGACCCGGTACGACCAGTACAGCACGGCGGCATTCTTCCGCGGCGTGCTCGGGCTGCTCGGTGCCGCGGTGGGCGTGGCGTTCGTGTCGCGCGTGGCCAAGAATTTCCAGGACTACTGCATCAACGTGATCACGCAGCGCCTCGGCGCGCGGCTCTATGCCGACGGCCTGCGGCACTCGCTCGAGCTGCCGTACCAGGTGTTCGAGGACCAGCGCTCCGGCGAGACGCTGGGCAAGCTGCAGAAGGTCCGCACCGACGTCGAGAAGCTGGTCGCGATGTCGATCAACGTGCTCTTCGTGACGCTGGTCGGCATCGTGTTCGTGATGATCTACGCGTTCTCGGTGCACTGGATCATCGCGCCGGTCTACTTCTCGACGATCCCGATCCTGGCGTTCATCAGCTCGGTGCTGAGCCGCCGGATCAAGGTGATGCAGAAGCAGATCGTCGCGGAGACGACGGCGCTGGCCGGTTCGACGACGGAGTCGCTGCGGAACATCGAGCTGGTCAAGAGCCTCGGGCTCGCGCAGCAGGAGATCTCGCGCCTCAATGCGACGACGGCGAAGATCCTGCAACTCGAGCTCAAGAAGGTGCGCTACCTGCGCAGCCTGAGCTTCATCCAGGGCACGGCCGTCAACTTCCTGCGGACGAGCATCCTGTTCCTCATGCTCTACCTGATCCACGAGCGCCAGATCACGGTGGGGGAGTTCTTCTCGCTGTTCATCTACTCGTTCTTCATCTTCGGTCCGCTCCAGGAACTCGGGAACGTGATGAACACGTATCGGGAGACCGAGGCGTCGCTGGCGAACTTCCAGACCATCCTCGACACGCCGCGCGATGTCACGCCGCCCGACGCGGTGGTGATCGATCGGCTCACGCGCCTGGCGTTCGACGACGTGTCGTTCACGCACCTGACGGCGTCGGCGCCGGCCGTGAGCGGGCTCTCGTTCGACGTCGCCAGCGGGCGGACGGTGGCGTTCGTCGGGCCATCGGGGGCGGGCAAGACGACGCTCGTGAAGTTACTGGTCGGCCTGTACCGTCCGCAGGCGGGCACGATCGTCTACAACGAGCACGCCCACGACCGCGTCGATCTCGAGCGGTTGCGTGAACGGGTCGGATTCGTGACGCAGGATACGCAACTGTTCTCGGGCACCATCCGCGAGAACCTCCTGTTCGTCAACCCGGCGGCCACCGATGCCGACTGCCTCGACGTGCTGCGCAAGGCGTCGTGCGACTCGCTGCTCGCGCGTGCCGACAAGGGCCTCGACTCGGTGATCGGCGAAGGGGGCGTGAAGGTGTCGGGCGGCGAGAAGCAGCGGCTGTCGATCGCGCGCGCGCTGCTGCGGCGGCCCGACCTGCTGGTCTTCGACGAGGCGACCTCGGCCCTCGACTCGCTCACCGAGGACGAGATCACCCAGACCATCCGCCGCGTCACGTCGGGCACCGACGTGATCACCATCCTCATCGCGCACCGGCTCTCGACGGTGATGCACGCCGACGTCATCCACGTGCTCGAGGGCGGCCGCATCGTCGAGTCGGGCAGCCACGATCACCTGCTCGACCTCACGGGACTCTACTTCGCCATGTGGCGGCAACAGATCGGGGAGCGCCGCGCCGTGCGCGGTGCGGCCGCCCCGGCACTCACGGAGGCGCGGGCCTGAGGCCGGCGCGACACTTCACCATGGTCCGCGAACTGATCACCGTCGAAGGGCACATCATCGACTCCGACATCCTGCGTCGGGTCTTCAACCGCATCGTCGAGGACGGCGGCGAGTTCGAGGTCGTCGAGTTCAGCGTCGGCAAGAGCAACGACGCGCCGTCGTTCGCGCGGAT
>JAEUQQ010000094.1 GCA_016789685.1 Acidobacteriota bacterium
CGGAGGCCTGCGTTCACCGTCAGGGCACCGCCGATCTTCCAGTCGTCCTGCAGGAAGACCGCGAACTGCTTCGTGGGGATTTCGGCGAAGGTGGGCAGCGAGTTCTGGTACTGCGTCGGGTAGGTCGTGCGGTCGGCGGCGTTGTACTCGACGTCGCGCGGGAACGTCCACGACCCCAGCGGCGAGCCGAGGCTGTCTGAGCGGAAGGTGATGTAGTTGAAGTCGGCGCCGAACTTGACCTGGTGGCTGCCGCGCGTCCACGACGTCTCGTTCCTGATCTGGAAGCGCTTCTCCGGGCCCATCTGGCTGTTGCCGCACCCGCCGAGGCCGAGCGAGGGATAGTTGAACACCGCCGTGCACTGATCGAGGCGGTCGGCCCCGAAATCACCGGGCTCCCAGGAGCCGTGGCTGTAGGGAGGCGCCACCTCGTATTTCGCGTAGGCATACTGCAGGCGCAGGTCGTTGATCAGGCTCGGGCTCGCCACCCAGGTGTGCCCGACCACGTACGAGTCGCGCGGGACCGCGAAATCGAAGCTGTTCGTCGGGTGGACGCGACCGCCCGTCGTGATGACGGGACGATACTCGACCTCCTGCGACGCCTGCGCGAAGATGCTCTGGCGCTGCGACAACTGGTGGTCGACCTTCACCGTGTACGTCCACCGGTACTGGTCGCTCTTGTAGGTCCCCTCGTACTGCGGCCAGCGGCCTGCCGCGTTCACCGTCAGGAACTGGTTCTCGTCGGTGCGCTCGACCGCGACGAAGTAGTGCGTGCGATTCTTGACGATCGGACCACCGACCGTGCCACCGTACTGGTACCGCCTGAAGTCGGGGCGCGAGGTCTCGAAGTAGGTCTTGGCCGTCAAGGCCTTGTCGCGGAAGAACGTGAAGGCCGAGCCGTGCAGGTCGTTCGTGCCCGACTTGGTGACCACGCTCAGCATGCCACCCGTCGCGAGGCCGAACTCCGCCTTGTAGGTGGACGACGACACCTTGAACTCGCGGATGGAGTCCATGGCGAAGTTCTGCCGCGGCTCGCCCATCTGCGCCCAGGTGTTGTTCACGCCGTCGACCATGAACCCGTTCGAGTACTCGCGGGTGCCGGCACCGATGTTGACGTTGCCGCGGTAGAAGAATCCGCGAATGTTGTCCTGCGACACGCCCGGCGTCAGCATCGCCAGGTCGATCCAGCGTCTCGACGCCACTGGCAGGTCCTGGATCTGCTGGTTGGTGACGCTCGTGGCGACCGTGGACTGGGTCGTGTCGACGAGCGGCGTGTCGGCGGCTACCGTCACCGTCTCGTTGATGCTGGCCGGCTTGAGCACGACGTTGATCGACGCCGACTGGTCGATCGCGAGCACCAGGCGCTCCTGCGTCTCGGTCTGGAAGCCCGCCAGTTCGATCACGACGCTGTAGATGCCCGGCGGCAGCGCCTGCACCCGGTAGGTGCCGTGTTCGTCAGACACCGCTGACCGCACGAGCCCCGTCTCGGAGTTGCGGGCGGTCACGGTCGCTCCGGGAATGACGGCGCCGCTCTCATCCTTGATGGTGCCGACCACCTGGGCGTTCTGCGCCAGGGCCGTGTCTGCAGCCAGGAACAACAGGCACCCCACGAGCACGGCGAGTCCCACGAACCCCTTCCGCATACCCCAACCCTCCTGCCAGCGCAGCAGTCACACGACCGCTGCCCGCGGTGACGACAGATGACCCGTAACCAGATGCCGAGGACCTTGCAAGCGAGAGACCACCGCCGGCGCCGGCGATCGACACGTTTTCACGGCGGCGCGTCCCACACCGCAGGCGCAACACCCCAGGTGCGCCCGCGCGCCTGCAACACAGTGCTGCAACAGTTCGTCGCGCCAGTCCCTCGCGGCGGCGGCGCCCCACACCGCTCACGCCGACGCGTCGCGCGTCAGCGTGATGGCGCCGTGCCCCCCGCGAGGCCGGGACGGACCCGCAGCAGCGTCCGCGTCGCACTGTCGCGCTGGCCGTCTTCCTCCACGCGATCCACCTTGACCGCAACCTCCTGCAGGTAGCGCACGTTCGCCATCAGGAACGAGAAGCCGGGCTTCGTCACCAGGTCGAGCCAGGCGCCCTGCGCCGTCTCGTCGGGCGACTCCGTCATCCCGACGAAGTAGGTGACCTGCGGCCACGCACCCATCGCGTACCGCCCGCCACCGCCACCGCCGCCCCGGCCGCCACCGGCACGCCGCGACCCCGACGGTTCGCCGCTCTCGGGATCCGAGTAGTAGATCGCCGTGTCCTTGTAGATCTCCTGCCCGAAGACGTACGGCGAGAAACCGTGTGCCCACCGGCGGTACCGCGCCTGATGGGTGAGGTTCATGCCCCGCACGTCGGCGTTCCTGTTCATCTCGCGCACGAGGTGCTCGCGGATGCGCGCGAGCACCACGCCGTGCTCGGGATACCGCGGGTCGCGCAGCGCGTTCATCGACGTCCACCACCCCCGCGACGACCAGTACGAGCGGAATCCCGGCGGGACGTAGCCGGCAAACTGCTGCACCCACTCGTGCGACGGATAGCCGTGCGGGTTGAGGTAGATGTCGGGCAACCAGTCGCGCCAGACGCGCGTCCGCACCAGTGATTCCGGCAGCAACGGATCGGCCATCCCGACCTGCGATCCCACGTCCATGCCCAGAGCGCTGTACCGGCCGGCGTGCAGCATGTGCGTCGGCGTGAGCTTCTGCAGCTCGTACGCCATCGCCGCGCCATCCGGGTTCTCGACCGGGTGCAGCACGACATTGACCCTCGCGAGAATCGCCTTGTAGTCGGGATCCGTGACCAGCAACTCCGCCAGCCGCAGGATGTGGCTGGTCGACGACACTTCATTCGCGTGCTGCCGTCCCGTGATGAAGATCGTCGGCTTCAGCGCCGTCAGCTTGGCGAGCGACACGAGCCCCCCGCCGCCAGGCACGCGAATCTCGAGGACCGACGTGTCGCGCCCCCGGTACGAGCGCCCTGCACGGTACGTGTCGACCTGGGGGAACGCCGACAGCTTGCGCACGATCTCTTCGCTCTCGTCGGGGCTGATCACGTGATCCCACGTCACCAGCCGCGTCGAGGGCACCGCCGTCTCGTCGTGCACGGCGCTCGGCGCGCTCTCGCCCGAGAAGCGCACGGTGGCGCGGGCACTCGCCTCCTTCGAGTCGACGACCAGCGCCACGCGATCGACGTGGTCGTACGACAGCGCCGTCTTGAATGCCCCGACCGCCTGCAAGCGGCCCAGCGCCGCGATGGCGTCGAGGGCACGCGCGGCATCGGTGTCGTCCTTGGCGTCGATCTTGAGCTCCAGTTCGGCGACGCGATCCGGCGTCACCGTCGCGCGCTGCACCAGCGTCGTCGAGATGTCGACCTTGGGGATGTCGCGCGACACCTTGACCGGTTTGTCGGTGCCCTCGACCTTGTACGAGATCTCGAAACGCGGCTTCGTGGACGCGTTGCCCGCGTAGAGGAACCGCACCGTGCCCGGCTGCCCCCGCCGCTCGGGGCGGATGATCGGGAACACCTTGCCCGGCGCCGCCAGGCGACGCCTGACCGTGGTCCGGCCGATCGCGTCGAAGAAGTCGAGCGTGACGAAGTAGAGGTCTTCGTGCAGCGCCTCGAGCGACGACACGAGCTCCTCGTCGATGCCAATCCGGTAGTCGGGCTCGCTCATCGTCACGTCGACGTCGAAGTCGCGGTGGAACGGCTGCTTGTCGGGCAGCGGACGGTTGTCGGTGACCTTCATCACGTGGTCGTACATCCGCGGCAGGATCGACGACTGGTAGCGGGCCCAGACCCGTTCCGGATCGGTCTCGATCCGCGCGTCGGTAACCGTCGCGTCGCCGACCCTGGCCGTGAGCCAGCCCGTCGTGCCCGTCACCCGCGCCCAGCCCGGGAACTTCTCGAGGTACTCACGGCTGACGGTCTTCGGGCTGAACCCCGCCTTCAGCAACGAGCGCCCGCTGGCGTCGAAGGCCTCGACGCGGTAGGTCTCACCAGGCGTGTCGACCAGTTCGACCTGGAACGCGCCGACCGGGACGCCGAGTTCACGCGCGGCGATCTCGTCGACCGGGTAGAGTTCGTGGACCCACCGCGATGGCATCTCGTAGAACTTCTGTGCCTTCGACAGGTCGACCGGCAGCGTGGCCACTTCGATCCGCACCCGCTTGGCGCCGCGTCCCTTGAGCGACGGGATGATCTCCTCGACCATCCACGAGTAACCCTGCTTGTAGGCCGACCTGATGCGGACGGTCGCATCATCGGCGCCGGCGGCGCGCACCTGCGCCCGGATCTCGTCGGCCAACTGGCGGCGGAATTCGGGGGCCTCGCTCACGCGCGCCTCGATGTCGACCCGGGCACCCGCGGTCACCTTGGGCAACACCTCGGTCTTGAGGCGTTCACGCAGGTCGTCCACCTCCCACGGCACCTGCATCGTCTCGTCGAAGACGGGGTCGGGGTCGGTCATCCCCCGGCTCTTGACCGTGACCTGCTGGACGCCGAGCTTCTCTTTCACGCGCGCCGCGACGAACGCGTCGAACGCGGGGTTGGCGGCCTCGATGAACACCGTGACCTCGGCCGACGTGATCTTCGTGGCCGTGATGCCCCCGAGCGCGTTGTCGAGTTCGGCGAGCATGAGGCTGGCCTGCCCTGCACCCGTGCGCGCCTGCAGGAACCGCGTGGCTTCCGTCGACACCTCCTGGAAGGTGAGTGCGCCGCGCCGCGTGTCCCACACGTAGGGCACGCGCTCGGCGAGATACCGCGCCGCCGCCTCGGTGCCCGCGGCGTCGGCGCCGGTCACGACGGTGGCCGTCTGGTTGCCGAACGCCCGTGGCACGGCCTGCACGATCCCCTGACGGGGCTCGAGGCCGGCGAGGCGCACCCGGCCGATCTTGACGAGGGTGTCGACGAGTGGATGGTCGCGCCCGACGAGGATCGGCGACGTCTCGCGCGCCGGTTCGGTGATGCGACCGACCGCGCGCGTCATCGGCAGCGTGAGCCCGGTGGTTTCGAGCCCCAGGCGTGCCGCGATGTGCGCCGCGGGCACCGCGTCGGCATCGCGGCCGAGCACCCGGGTCGCCT
>JAEUQQ010000286.1 GCA_016789685.1 Acidobacteriota bacterium
TTGGGAGGCAGAGGCGGGCGCGGACACCCAGGATTTTCGTAACGACCCAGACAGCCACGGTCCTGCCGTGGGTTCTTGAGACGAGCCATGCACGACCGGCGACACAGGAGGTGTGGCCGGTGAGGAGGAACGCAATGTCGAGAGGCGCGGCCCCGCAGACGAGCACGACGACCAGCCAGGCGCCCGTGGCGCCGGAACCCCGCCCGATCACCGGGCTCGAGTTCCCTCGCTACTACACGCGCGAGGGCGTCGATCCCTTCGACGAGGTCGAGTGGGAGCTGAGGTCGGCGGTCATCGGCAACGAGAAGGGGGAAGTCGTCTTCGAGCAGCGCGACGTCGAGTTCCCGAAGTTCTGGTCGCAGCAGGCGACCAACATCGTCGTGTCGAAGTACTTCCGCGGCACGGTCGGGACGCCGGAGCGCGAGCGCAGCGTCAAGCAGTTGATTGGCCGCGTCGTCGACACGATCACCGGGTGGGCCCGCACGCAGAAGTACTTCGCGAGCGAGGACGACCTGCAGGCGTTCAGCGACGAGCTCAAGCACCTGCTCGTCTTCCAGAAGGCGGCGTTCAACAGCCCCGTCTGGTTCAACGTCGGGATCGAACCCGAGCCGCAGTGCTCGGCGTGCTTCATCAACAGCGTGCAGGACACGATGGAGTCGATCCTCGGGCTGGCCAAGACCGAGGGGATGCTCTTCAAGTACGGCTCGGGCACGGGGTCGAACCTGTCGGCGATCCGCTCGTCGCGCGAGCTGCTCGCCGGCGGCGGCACGGCGTCGGGACCGGTGTCGTTCATGAAGGGCTACGACGCGTTTGCGGGCGTCATCAAGTCGGGCGGCAAGACCCGCCGCGCGGCGAAGATGGTGATCCTCAACGCCGAGCATCCCGACATCCTCGAGTTCATCACCTGCAAGGTCGAGGAAGAGAAGAAGGCGTGGGCGCTGATCGATGCCGGCTACGACGGATCGTTCACCGGCACGGCGTACGCCTCGGTGTTCTTCCAGAACTCGAACAACAGCGTGCGGGCGACCGACGACTTCATGCGTGCGGTGCTCGACGATGGCGAGTGGACCACGTACGGGGTGCTCGACGGCGCGGCGATGGACACGTACAAGGCGCGCGACCTGATGCGCCAGATCGCCGAGGCCACCTGGATCTGTGGTGATCCGGGCATGCAGTTCGACACGACCGTCAACGAGTGGCACACCTGCCCGAACACGGCGCGCATCAACGCGAGCAACCCGTGCTCCGAGTACATGTTCCTCGACGACTCGGCGTGCAACCTCTCGTCGCTGAACCTCATGAAGTTCCTCGACGGCAAGGGCGAGTTCGACGTGCCTGCCTTCGCGCACGCCGTGCGGGTGATGATCACGGCGCAGGAAGTGCTCGTCGACAACGCGAGCTATCCGACCAAGGCGATCGAGCGCAACAGCCACGCGTACCGCCCCCTGGGCCTCGGCTACGCCAACCTCGGCGCCCTGCTGATGTCGCGTGGCCTGCCGTACGACAGCGACGAGGGCCGTGACTACTCGGCGGTGCTCACCGCGATCATGCACGGCGAGTCATATGCGCAGAGCGCACGCATCGCGCGCGACCATGGCGGGCCGTTCGAGGGGTACGAGGCGAACCGCGACCCGTTCCTGCGCGTGGTCCGCAAGCACCGCGCCGCGCTCAAGGACGTCGATCGCATGCGCGTGCCCAAGTACCTGTACGAGGCCGCGCGCGAGACGTGGGACGACTGCGTCGAGCTCGGCGAGCAGCACGGCTACCGCAACGCCCAGGTCACGGTGCTCGCCCCGACCGGCACCATCGGCTTCATGATGGATTGCGACACGACCGGCGTGGAGCCCGACATCGCGCTGGTGAAGTACAAGAAGCTCGTCGGCGGCGGGATGATGAAGATCGTCAACGGCACCGTGCCGATGGCGCTCGAGAAGCTGGGCTACTCGGCCGCGCAGGTCAAGGACATCGTCGAGTACATCGACCAGCACGAGACCATCGAGGGCGCGCCGCACCTCAAGGCCAACCACCTCGCGGTGTTCGACTGCGCGTTCAAGCCGTTCAACGGCACGCGGTCGATCCACTACATGGGCCACATCCGCATGCTGTGCGCCGTGCAGCCGTTCATCTCGGGGGCGATCAGCAAGACGGTCAACGTCCCGAAGGACGCGACCGTCGAGGAAATCGAGCAGGCGTACATCGAGTCGTGGAAGTACGGCGCCAAGGCCGTCTCGATCTACCGCGACGGCAGCAAGCGCACGCAGCCGCTCAACACGTCGAAGGACAAGGACGCCAAGGCGCTCGTGACCGAGGCGGCCGCGCAACTCGTGAGCCGGCCGACGCGCCGCCGCCTGCCCGACGAACGGCAGGCCCTCACGCACAAGTTCGACATCGGCGGGCACGAGGGCTACATCACCGTCGGCCTCTACGAAGACAACACGCCCGGCGAGATCTTCCTGGTGATGGCCAAGGAGGGCTCGACGATCTCGGGCTTCGCCGACGCCTTCGCGCAGGCCATCAGCTTCGCGCTGCAGTACGGCGTGCCGCTGCAGGTCCTGGTCGACAAGTTCTCGCACGTGCGCTTCGAACCGGCGGGCCTGACGAAGAACCCGGAGATCCGGATCGCGAAGTCGATCGTCGACTACGTGTTCCGGTGGATGGCGTCGAAGTTCCTGTCGCGCGAGGCGCAGTTCCGCGCCGGGGTGAACCAGCGCGAAGAGGTCGTCACGGCGGCGGCCCAGTCGGTGGCGGCGGCGCCCGAGGCGGCGTCGGCGGCTGCCGACGCGGCGCCAGCGCAGGCGGCGGGTGGCCGCCCGTACTCGACCATCCAGGCGCAGGAAGACGCGCCGCCGTGCAGCACGTGCGGCTCGATCATGATCCGCAGCGGCGCATGCTACAAGTGCGCCAACTGCGGCACGACGAGCGGCTGCGCGTAGGCCGTCAGGCGCAGTTCGGGCAGGCCCGGTCGGTGGTCGTCGGACGCGCTCCAGCCGTCCGCGACGCGGCAGGCTGCTGGGTCAGCAACGCGGGTGAGGCGCACGACGTCTCACCCGCGTTGTCGTTTGCGGGCAGGGCGCGAACGCGGACGTTTTGTCTCCCTACTGACGAACAGCCGAGCCGAGAGTCGCGAAATGTAGTGCCATCACGGCCGTCGACGCACGGCACTTGATTTGCAACTTGGCCCGCCGCAATTCAGCAGCCCGTTGGAGACCGAGATGCCCAGACCGCGTAACCTCATCGCCGCCAGTGCCGTGGCCCTTGCCCTGCTCGGTGGCGCGAGCGCCAGTGCCGCCCCCGTGTTTTTCGACAACTTCTCGCAGGAAGCGCTCCAGCTCGACGCCGCCCTCGACAACTGGACCGTGTCTGATGGCACCGTCGATGTCGTCGGCACCGGGTTCTTCGCTGAACTGTGCAACGGGGGGCCAAGTGCCGACCGTTGCGTCGATCTCGATGGCTCGACCTTCAATGCCGGCCGCATCACCTCGAACGGGATCAGCCTCGGAACCGGCACCTACGAGTTCAGCTTCTGGGCCAGGGGCAACAACCGCAACGCCGGCCCCGATACCGTCCGCCTTGGCGTCGAGACCAACGTGATGCCCTTCACCAGCCTCACCCTGGCGAGCACCGACGGCTGGCAGCAGTTCCTCTACACGTTCACGCTCACCGCGCCCGAGGTCATCTCGCTGGTCTTCGATCACGCGGGCAACGACAACATGGGCATCCTGCTCGACAACGTGGCCATCACCCAGGTACCCGAGCCCGCGTCGCTGAGCCTGGCGCTCCTCGCGCTCGGGTCGGCGTTCGCCGCACGTCGCCGCCGCTAGGTTGTCAGGTTCGGCCCGACGCCGGCTCGAACGAACCATCGGGGCCGCACTCCCCAGGGTGTGCGGCCCCGCGCTACGTCCGCCGCGCCAGCCACGCCGTCCGCACCGTGGTCGCGACGAGCACGAGCAGGCCGCCGAGGCTGGCCAGCACCCCCGGCGTTTCTCCGTGCACGACATACGCCCACAGCGGGTTGAGGGCCGGCTCGAGCAACAGCAGGATCGACGCCTCGACCGCCGTGACCTGCCCGATCCCCTTGTTCAGCACGACATACGCCAGCCCGAGCTGGAAGATGCCCAGGTACGACACCGCGATCCAGTCGATGGGGGTCGTGGCCGCGAACGGCAGCGCAAAAGGCAGGCACGCGAGCGCCGCGAAGCCGTTGCCCCACACCGTGGCGCCCGACGCCGACGCGCCTGGCCTCCGGTCGCGCTCGAGCCAGCGCAGGCCCGCCAGCGTGAGCGCCCACGCGACCCCGCTCCCCACGCCGATGATGTTGCCGAGCACCGGATTCGGCGCCGTGGCGCTCGCCTCGCTGCCGCCAGCGAACAGCAGCGCGATGCCGGCCGCCACCACCGCGAGGAAGGGGAGGTCGCGCCGATCGAGGCGTTCGCGCAGCAGCCAGGGACCCATCAGCACCAGGTACACGGGCGCGGCCGCCTGCAGAAACACCGCGTGCGCCGCCGTCGTGAGCTTGTTGGCCGTCACGAACGAGACCAGCGTCACGGCGTAGACGAGGCCGACCAGCGCCACGCGCGGCGTCAGCCGCAACGCGTCGCGCGCCGTGACCGACAGCAGCGCGATCGCGATGGCCGACCGCAGGCCGGCCACCTGCCAGCTGGTGAGCACCGTCGCCTTGATCGCGGCGCCCCCCGTCGAGAACAGCAGGGCCGCGAGCAGGAGGTAGATGCGGGGAAGCATGCGACGCCGAGGCGCCACAGCATACTCCGCCCCAGCCGGTGCCGACGCCCGCCGGCGGCGCCGAGGACGTCATAGAATCCCCGGGATGCGCCTCAGCAAGCTCGTCGTGGTCTCCTGGACGGCGGTCAGCGGACGTCGCATCATCGCGGACGTCGTTTCCGGCCGCCTGCTCCGCCTGGCTGGCGCGGCTCTGGCCGTTGCGGGCCTCCTGTGTCTGGTCTGGCTGGTCGTCGACGCGATGGCGCCGAAGGCGGTCGGCGGGATGGCGCCGGGAACTCTGGTCGGCATCGTGCTCGCGGGCCTCATCGGCAACGTCGGGCTGCATCTCGCGATGCGCCGGCACCGGGTCATCGTCGATCGTGACAAGGGCACGGTCGAGGACATTCGCTACGTCGCGGCCTTGCCGCGGAAGGCGACGCACCGCCTGGCGGCCTTCGACCGGGTCGTGGTTGGCGGGTACGACGACACCTGTGCGGCGGCCCCAGCCACCGTCGACGTGTCGCTCACGTCGGCCAGCCACACGATCGTGGTGGCGACCATGCCGGCCTCGCGATCGCAGCTGGCACACGACCTTGCGGCGGCGCTCGCTACCGCGTCCGGCCTCCGCCTCGAGCGCACCACCGAGGTCGCCGCACAGGGCTGAGGTACTGGGATACCGACGGCGCCGACGTCCGACCTCGGACGTGGGCCGCTGATGGGGTGCGCGGGCCGGGCGCACTCACGCTGCCCGACCGACCGCCGATTCCCCCCATGAGGATCCGTCTCGTGGCCCGCCCGTTTCACCTCGGACTCGTGGTTTCGCTGGCCTGCGCCGGTCTACCGGCAACGACGGTCCGCGCGCAGGTGATCTACCGCTGTACGGACCACGGCAAGGTGCTGTATACGACGGTGCCCTGCGATGCGGGGACGGTCGTGGTGGCGCCACATCTGAAACCCGACTCGCCTGTTGACGCGGCCGTCGCCGCACCACGGAGCCCTGCAGCGACA
>JAEUQQ010000308.1 GCA_016789685.1 Acidobacteriota bacterium
ACCAGCACCGGCGCCGATGGACGCTTCACGCTCACCGACGTGCCGATCGGCACGCAGCGCATCGTGGCGGTGAGCGACGCCTTCCAGTCGAAGGGCGAGACCGAGGTGTCACTCGTGCGCGCCGGTGACACCGCTGGCGCCACGATCGTGCTCGAGGCCTTCGGATCGATCGCGGGCACCATCCTGCTGCCCAACGGCCTGCCCGCCAGCGGGGTGCAGGTGTACGCGTTCTACAAGGAAGCCGGAAGCGCCATCATCGTCGGGCAGACCTCGACCGACGACGGGGGACGCTACCGGATGGACAACCTGCCCCTGCACGGCTACCGGGTGTCGGCGTTCACGGCGGGGTTCACGCAGGGCAACGTCGTGCCCGCGACCATCGCCGCATTCAGGCAGGTGGCGCGTGTCGACTTCCGCATGCGCGGACAGGGCGTCGTCAAGGGCACGGTGCTCGACTCGAACGGTACGACGCCGCTCAAGGCCATGGTCGGCATCTCTGGCGACCAGGTGCAGATCGCCGGCGGCCGCGTCGGCGTCGGCTTTGCGCGCGTCGACAACTTCGCCATCGCCGAGACCAGCATCGCCACCGGCGCCTTCTCGTTCGGCAGCGTGTTCGAGGGCGGGTTCATCGTGCGCGCGGTCGGGCAGTTCAGCCCCGACCCCGTCGCGTTCGAGGGCACGCTGCCCGGCGCAGGCCAGACGGCGAACGTGACCCTGCGCCTGCAGGCCACCAGCGTCATCACCGGCACCATCGTCGAACCCAACGGCGTCACGCCGGCCGGCGCCGACGTCATCGTCCGGTACAAGTCGGCGTCGTACAAGACCATCTGCGCATCAGGCGACAGCGGTGAGGAGACGTGCACCTCGATTCCCCAGGGCATCCAGTCGGAAATCGTCACGACCGATGCGAACGGCCGCTTCGTCGTGCCCCTCGTCAATGCCGGGCCGTTCACGCTCGACGTCGAGGAGCCAGCGGGTCCTGGCCGCACCACGCTGTTCCGCGGGTCGGTCAAGCCCGGCGAGACCGGCGACTTCACCGTGCGCCTGCGGGCGCGTGCGTCGATCGTGGTGAAGGTCTACGAGGCCAATCCCGACACCAGCGGCAACCCCGTGCCCGTGCCTGGCGCGCGCGTCGACCTGACGAGCATCGAACCCCGCCGCACGATCTCGCGCGTGGCCGGCTCGGCAGGCGCGGAGTCGGGCGTCTTGCGTGTCGCCGGTGGCGATGCGTTCTCTGAAGGCGAGGTCGTGGCCGTGGCCACCGACCTGCGCAGCGGGTTCGTGGGCCGTGCGTCGGGACGCATCGCCGACACGGGCAACGAGATCACGATCTCCGTCTTCATCGCGAACCAGACCGGCACCGTGGCCGGGACGGTCTTCGGGCCCGACACCATCACGCCCGTGCCCAACGCCGAAGTGATCATCTCGCGTGGTGGCCAGGCGCTCGCCTTTGCGGTGACCGACGCCGACGGCGCGTTCAGCGAGTCGTTCGTCCCGCTCGGCGACTTCTCGGTCGAGGCCTTCGACGCGGCGACGGCCGCGCGCGGGGCGACGACGGGCCGCATCGAGTTGTCGGGCCAGACCGCGACCGCCAGCCTGTCGTTGTCGGCGTTTGCGCTCGTGCGCGGGCGCGTGCTCGAGGCTGGCTCGCTGGTCGCGCTCAAGGGATGGCAGGTCTCGCTGTCGCAGACCCTGCCGTCAGGGCGCCAGGTGCCGACGCTGACGACCACCGCCGGCGTGGATGGCAGCTACTCGTTCCCTGGCGCCACGCTCGGCACGTTCACCGTGCGCGCGGCGCGGCAGGGCATTGCGGGCCAGGGCCAGGCGTCATCGGTCGTCGATCGGCCGGGCCAGCTCGTCGAGGTGCCCGTCGTGGTGACGATCCAGCAGGCGTCGAGTGCGACGCTCAGTGGCCTGGTCGTCGATCCGAACGGCACGCCGGTCTCGTCGGCGCAGGTCGTCATCAACGGGCCGGCGGGCCGTCGCGAACTCTCGGCGGGCCTCGACGGCACGTTCACCGTTCCCGATCTCGCGCTGGGGCGCTACGCGGTGTTCGCGAAATCGCAGAACGCCAACGACGGCGGCACGGCGTCTGCCGACCTGCGCTTCAACCAGGAGACGGCCGAGGTCGTGGTGGTGCTGCGCGGGCTGAGCCGCGTCACCGGCACCGTGCTCCAGAACGGCGTGCCGGCCCGCGACATCACCGTGCGACTCGATGCGCAGCCGGCAGGCGGGTGCCAGGGCGTCTGTCAGACCACGTCTGACCAGGACGGCCGCTTCGCGTTCGAGAAACTCGCGGCGACCCGTTTCACCGTCACCGCGGTCGTTCCCAACTCGAATCTCAAGGGCTCGGCCTCTGACGAGATCACGCCTGGCGACACGCGCGACGTGACGGTCGTCATCGAGCCATCGGCCAGCCTCAGCGGTCTCGTGACGCGCCAGGGAGGCACCCCGGCACCGCAGATCCTCGTCGAGCTGAACGGCAACGGGCGCCGGCTGTTCATCGAGAGCGGCGCGGATGGCCGTTTCACCTTCCCCGCGTTGCCGACGGTCGGCAGCCGGACCTACACGCTTGCCTTCACCGATCCCATCGGCCCGGGCGTGGCGCGCCGCACCGTCGAACTCGTCGGCGACACCGAGATCAGCGCCACGGTGCTCGACGAAGCGGCTCCGGCCGTTGGCACGACCGCGCCGGCCAACGGTGCCGTCGGCGCGCCGCGCTCGTCGCCGATCACCATCGAGTTCACCGAGCCCGTCGACCTGTCGACGATCACCGCCGACAACGTGCAGGTGCTCGACCCGTCTGGGGCGCCCATCGCCGCAACACGCACGCCGTCGAACGGCAATCGCACGATCGCCGTGACGCCGTTGTCGCTGCCGCTCGCCGACCAGACGCGATTCGCCATCCGCGTGGCGAACGTGAAGGACGTCATCGGCAAGGTGATGGCCGCGCCCTTCATCGGTTCGTTCACGACCGAAGACATCACGGCGCCGCAGGTCAGCGAGATCATGCCCGGGCCGGACACGACCGGCGCGGCGCTGTCGGCGCCGATTCGCGTCAGGTACAACGAGCCGATCGATCCCGCGCGTTTCAGCGGGCCGGCGATCGCGATGCGCGTCGGCGCGACGCCCGTGCCGGGCCGCATCGACGTGATTCTCGGCAACACGGTGGTGGTCTTCACGCCGAACCTGCCGCTGGTCGAAGACACGGTGTACCAGGTGCAGGTGCAGGCGGCCACCGACCCCGCCGGCAACACGCAGCCGCAGCCGCTGGCGTACACCTTCGCGACCACCGACCGGACCGCGCCGCTGGTCTCGTCGCTCGTCCCCGCGGGCGACGCGACGGTGGTCGAGAACACGGTGACCAGCGTCGTGGCCAACGTCGGCAGCGCCGACGTGGCGGTGGTCGACTTCTTCATCAACGACCAGCCCGCGCTCGCGTCACGGGCGGTGCCGTTCACGCTGTCGTTCAAGGCCCTCCCGTCGTACGGGCAGCCGGGCAGTCAGATCAAGGTCACGGCCGCGGCGACCGACACCTCGGGCAATCGCGGCCCCTTCGCGACGACGTTCGTGACGGTGAAGGCCGACCAGGTGCCTGGCGTGACGATCACGGCCCCGGCCCCGGCGGCAACCTACCGCAACGGCGATCTCGTCACGGTATCGGTGCGCGGCACCGACGACGTGGGGGTGGCGCAGATTGCCTATCGCGCGGCGACGGGCGATCCGCGCCACGCGGCCACCCGCACGGTGACGCCGGCCACGACCGAGCGCACCGAGTCGTTCTCGTTCGAGGTGCCGGCCAACGCTGCGCCAGGCGCGCCGCTGCGGATCGACGCCACAGTCGTCGACACGAAGGGCCAGATCGTCGAGGCGGCTCCGTTGACGGTGTCGGTGCTCGACGGTGTTGGGCCGACGGTGTCGATCACGGGCGTGAGCTCGGGCGTGCGCGTGCGTCCGGGCAGCAGTGTCTCGGTGGTGGTCGTCGCCGAGGACGCGGGGCTCGTCTCGCGCATCGACTTCTCGGTGAGCGGGGTGACCGTCCGCAGCGAGCGTCGCGACCTGGCGCCGGCGCAGGCGTCGGCCGCGACGACGTTCTCGTTTGTCGTGCCCGCCAATGCGACGCCGAGCGATCGCGCCTTCCTCAACGCCGTCGCGTACGACGTGGCGGGCAACCAGACCGCGGCTGCGCAGGTGATCCTGCCGGTCAGCGACACGGTGCCTCCGCAGATCACCTCGTTCACGACGCCCAGCGGGCGCCTCGACATGGTGCCTGGCCAGCCGGCGTCGGTCACGGTGACGGCGACCGACGAAATCGGCGTCACGCGGGTCGTGCTGAGCGCGGCCGGCGCGTTCACCTTCAGCGACAGCGCCTCGACGACGCCGCTCGGCGAGGTGTCGAAGACGTTTACCTTCACGGTGCCGGCGTCGGTGACCGCGGGACAGACGGTGACGTTCACGGCCCGCGCGGTTGACGTCTCGGGGAACCAGAGTGCGCCAGCCACGCTGACGCTGACGGCACGCGTGGTGGGCGACGTGACGCTGCCGACGTCCGAGATCGTGGTCGCGGGCGAGTCGAAGGACATCACGGTGGAACTCGCGGCAGCCGCGGGGGCGGGTGGCCAGGTCATCGATCTGACCAGCAGTGCCGCGACGGTCGCGTCGGTGCCGTCGTTCGTGGTGGTCGCGGCCGGCCAGACGTCGACGACGTTTGCCCTCGAGGGCGTCTCGGGGGGCAGCGCGACGATTCGCGCCTCGATTGACGGCGTGGAGCGCGCCTCGATGGTGGCGACCATCCGCGGGGGCGTCGTACGTGGCCGCGTGGTCAGCCCGACGTTCGAGCCGGTGGCGGGCGCCGACGTCACGATCACCAGCGGTGCCGTGGTGACGACGCAGACGCTCGCTGACGGGACGTTCTTCGTCGAGGGCGTTGCCGGGCCCGGCGTGCAGGTGCGTGCGCTCGACCCGGTGTCGCACCTGCTGGGCTACGCGTCAGGGTCGATGAACCGCGCGAATGGCTTCATCACCCTCGCCGACGTCGTGCTGGTGAATGCGGGGACGTTCACGGGCACGGTCACGACGGCCCAGGGCCAGTCGGCTGGCGCGGGCGTGCAGGTCGACCTCTACGCTGCGTCGAACGGCAGCCGCGGGGCCCTGCAGGCCAGCACGTTCACGGGCGATGGCGGCACGTTCGCGTTCCAGTTGGTGTCGGTGGGCAGCTACTGGATCGAGGCCGGCGACACCGATGGGAATCGAGGCCGGACGATCGCGGCCATCCCCGCCTCGGGAGACGACGTGCCGGTGACGGTGGCGTACCTCGCGCGGGCGACGGTGAGTGGCGTCGTCAGCAGCGCCGCGGGCCAGCCGGTGAACGGTGCGCAGGTGACACTGCGCGCGACATCGATCTTCGGCTCGGCGACGGCCCGGACGATGACCACGGTGACGGGCGGGACCTTCACTTTCGACCGCGTGCTGGCGGGCTCGTTCACGGTGGATGGCGTGGACCCGGTGACGCAGACCTCGGGCCAGGCCACCGGCGTCGTCGTGACGGATGGTGTCGGCGTGTCGGCGCCGATCCAGCTCTCGTCGTTCGGCACGGTGACGGGGACCGTCTTCCGCTACGGCGGCACCGAGGCGGTGGGCGCTGGCGTGTCGGTGACGTTGAGCGGCGCGCCGTCGCGCACGACGCAGACCGACGCGCAGGGGCGGTTCACGTTCACGTTCGTGCCGCTGGGCTCGTATGGCCTCACCGCGAGCGAGCCAACGACGCGCGGCCGTGGAACGGCGACCGTCACGTTGTCGCAGAACCTGCAGACCGCCGAGCAGGCGATCGCGTTCGTCGGCCAGGGTACGGTGGTCGTGACTGTGACCAACGCCAACGGGCAGCCCATCCAGGGCGCGTCGGCGACGGCGCGATCGACCAACGCGTTCGGGCAGTCGGTGGATGAACTGTCGGGCACGACGGGGGCCAACGGGCAGGTGGTCATCGAGCGCCTGCGCGTGTCGGAGGGCCTCGTCGCAGCCGCATCGGCCAACAACCTGTCGGGCCAGACGGTCACGCTGGCCGGCCTGCAGCACAACGAGACGCGCAGCGTCACCGTGTCGCTGCAGCCGACGGCGACGATCACGGGGACGATCTACCGTCCCAATGGCCAGACACCGGCGGCTGACGGCACGGTCACGCTCAATCCCGGGACGTTCAGCCAGAAGAACATCGTCTTGACCGAGGCCGCCGCGGGCGTCTACCGCTTCGAGGGCCTCCCGCTCTCGACCTACACCCTGCGCTACACCGACGCGAACGGGCGCATCCGCGCCGTGCAGTTCAGCGTCCAGTTGTCGCAGAACAACGAGGTCGTGACGCGCGACATGACGATGGTCGGCCTCGGGACGGTGACGGGACGCGTGTCGAATCCCGACAACTCGTCGGCCTCGGGCCTGTCGGTCACCGTGTCGAGTAATGCACCGAATGTCGGTGGATCGTGGTCGGCCACGACCAACGCGTCGGGGATCTACTCGGTCAGCAACGTGCCGGTCGGGGCGATCGTGGCGACCACGGGCAACGCGGCGCTCAACCTGCTCGGCGAAGCGACCGGGACGTTGGCGACCGACCTGCAGACGCTCACGCTCGACATCGTGCTGCAGACGAGCGCGGTGAACCTGCCACTGGGCACGGCGCTGCGCGATGCCTTCTCGACGATCTACACCGTGCAGCGCGACGGTGGGATCACGGGGCCGGCCAGCGTCACCACGAGCCTTCCGAGGCTGTCGGTGGTGGTGAACGGCGCAGAGACTCCGTTCACGGGCTCGACGATTGGCCAGTACGAAGACGGCAGGCGCGAGGTGGCGGTCAAGCAGGACAACGTCGCCGGCCTGAACATCACGCGGAAGATCTACGTGCCGCTCGCGGGCTACTTCGCACGCATCACGGAGTTCGTGACGAACCCGACCGAGGCGCCGGTGACGCTCGACCTCAGGATCGCGGCGAGCCCGCGGCCGAGCGGCACGATGCAGGTGCCCTTCACGTCGTCAGGCGACACCACGATCGATCCGTCGGATGCGTGGGTCGTGATCGACGACTCGAACGAAGTGGATCCGCAGTACTCGTCGACGACGAACCTGCCGCCGCTGGCGTTCGTGTCTGGCGGCGCGAACGCGCGCGACGCGCTCGACGTGGCCGCGTGGACGCCGTCGGGGACCGTCGCCTACACGCGCACGTTCCAGTCGGTGACCATCCCGGCCGGCGGCCGCGTGGCGGTGATGCACTTCGTCGTGCCGCACTACAGCCGGCCCGCCGCACTGGCCGCCGCCGAGCGCCTGGCGCAACTGCCGCCAGAGGCGCTGGCCGCGATGACGACGGCCGAGGCCGCCGACATCGTGAACTTCGACGTGCCGCCGACGCTGACGAGCGCGCTCGATCCGGCGCCCGCGACCACCGGTCGCGTCACCGGCACCGTGTTCGAGGGTGACGCCACCACGGTGGTGCCGTCGCCCAAGGTGACGTTGCGGTCGTCGTTCGAGCCGCTGGCACGCGACGTCGTGGTCACCGCCACGGCACTGGGCGTGTTCGACGTGGCGTCGAACACGGCGCGGCCGATGCCGCTGGCGCCGATGACCGTGTTTGCCACGCACCCCGACAGTGCCGTGGTGTCGCCCTCGTTGCAGGCCGACCTGTCTGTCGATCAGCCGGTTGCCACCCTGACCGTGCCGTTCACCGGAACGGCGGTGGTCGATGTCACCGTGACACGGGGCATCGACGGCACCGTCGTGCCGAGCGGGCAGGTGACGAGCGCGTCGGCCAGGCTTGCGACTGGCAACTACGCCAAGTTCAAGTCCCTCGATGCGCAGGGGAAGGCGCGCTTCAGCGGCGTGCCGCTGGCGGAGAACGGCGCGATCAACTTCCAGATCACGTCGAACCACCAGCAGGGGACCGCGCTGACGAGCTTCGTCAACGCGACCGCGGTGGTCAACGCGGTGAACCCGGTGAGCCTGACTACGAACGGCGGCGTCATCACGGGCGTCGTGACGTTCGCCAACGGGCAGCCGGCGGCAGGCCTCACGGTCAAGCTCGCCGATTCGATGTTCTCGTTCCCGGCTTTCCAGCGATTCGTGGCGACCGACGCGAACGGACGCTTCACGTCGACCGACATGCCACTCGGGAGCGTGCTCGTCATCGTGACGCATCCGACGAACGGGACGGTGCTCAACCCGTCGTTCGTCGTCCAGGCCAATGCCGTCACGACGGCTGACGTGGCGTTCCCGAAACGCGGCACCGTGTCGATGACCCTGCGGCGCGCCAACGGGGCCGCGATGGGTGGCGATGCGACGCTGCTCCAGAACTTCACGACGATCCGCAGCCGGACGACGATCCCGGCAACCGGCGCGTCGGCGGGCAGCCTGTCGTTCACGAACCTGCCCATGGGCACCTACACGCTCTCGGTGCGGCCGGGTGGAGCCGACATCCTCAACGAATCGTTCGTGGTCACGCTCGCCGAGGACGGCGAGGTCTCGGTGACGAACGTGGTCGCCAGGCCCTTCGGCCGGGTTGTCGGTACCGTGAAGCGGCCTGACGGGTCGATTCCGAACGTCGTGTCGAACCTGTTCAACATCCGTGCGGGCAGCGACTACGTCGCCTACGACCGTGGCGTTGACGGCACCGGGAGCTTCACGCAGGACTTCGTGCCGGCCGGCGTGCCCGTGAACATCGACGTCCGCTACCCGAGCGGCTTCTGCTGCACCGAGCGCAAGGCGAACATCGGCGGGCCCATCGTCAACGACGGCGACGAGATTCGCATCGATGCGCTGACACCGGCGCGGGCGACGCTGGCCCTGACGGTGACCTCCGGTGGAGTCGGGCAGGTCGTTGGCGTCGCCATCGAGCACCCGCTCAACGGCTACTTCGAGTCGAAGGGCAACACCAACGCGAACGGACAAATCACGATTCCCAACGTGGGCGAAGGGACGTACCGCGTCCGGTTGACCGACGCGGCCACGAACCTGACCATCGACGTGATCGCCGGCACGGTGGCGTCGCTCGACGACGGCACGACGCTGACGCGTGCGATCACCATCGGACGTGTCACGGGGACGATCACTGGTCGCGTCGTGGCGCAGGACGGGCAACCGCTCGCGACCGGCATGGTCAACGTGCGGCTGGCGGCCGCGGACGGCTCGGATGTCGCGTCGCCGGTGCAGACCGACTCGACGGGACGCTTCACGTTCGCGAACGTCAGCGTGTCGGTCAACGGCGCGATCGTCAGGCCGGAACTGATCGTCATGGGCAACCTGCAGCCGGCCATCAACGCCGAGCGGGCGGCCACGATTGCATCGCCGGGCGCGACCACCGACCTGGGCGACGTGGTGCTGCCGGTGGCCTCGGTCACTATCACCGGGCGCGTTACCGACAGCGCCGGAACGGCGATCCCGGGGCTGACGATGGACCTGTCGCTCTCGACCCAGTCGAGCCTGCACTGGCTGGCGAGTACGGTCGGCGCTGCGGATGGCACGTATGCCTTCGGGCCGATCATGGTCCCGGTGAACGGCCTCCTCGTCGGCGCAAGCGGCTACAGCCGCAACCTGAACTTCTACCAGGAACTGCCGGCCACCGTCGTCAATGGCACGGCCATCGTGAACTTCACGATCGACGGGCGTTACGTGCGGGTCGAGGGCTCGCTCCAGGCCTCGGCCGACGCCTCGACGCTGGTGCCGCGAGCAGAAGTCGAACTGCGATCGAGCGAGGGGGGCTACCTGGCGTGGGTCGAGGTGAACGACGGCACGTTCTCGACCGGCGTGTTCACGAACGTGTCGCTGTCGGGCATCACGGTGCGCGCGACGGGCGATCCCGAGATGGGGATGACGCACGTCTTCGACGTGTCGCAGACCTTCGAGATTCAGCCCACCGACGCGGCCCTCACGGCCAACGTGGTGATTCCGGCGTCGGTCGTCAAGGGCAACGTGCGGTACGCCGATGCGATGCCTGTCGAGTTCCCTGACGTCTTCGTCGAACACGCGGACGGCATGTCATTCGGCACGGGCAAGGCCGACGGCACGTATGCGGTCGTTGGCGTTCCCCAGGGGCACTTCGTCTTGACGGCCCAGGATGGCGGTGGCCTCCAGGTCACGGTTGACGACGCGACGACCAACATGCCGACGGCCGAGTCGCTCGTCACCATCGATGCCGTGCTGGGCGAGACCAACCAGGTGCAGGTCGAGGTGTTCGCCGAGGGCGTGGGCCTCGCCGGTGCCGAGGTGCGCATCCAGGGCAGCGGCGTGACGCGGCAGGCCGTGACCGATGTCGATGGCCTGGTGCTGGTCGCGGGACTGATCCCGGGGCCGGCGACCCTCACGGTGACGGCTGACGGCGTCGAGCGGTATGTCGCGACGCGGCTCATCACCGTGAATCCGGTCGACCAGGGAACCTCGACCGAGCGCGTCGACCTCGACGATGCGGCAGGTGGGGTCGTGCGAGTCCTGGTCAACGGCCTCGTTTCGGGCTCGCCGGCACGCATGGATGCCCGCGTGTCGCTGGCCATCAACGGCGTCGTGAGGCAGAGCTTCACGTATGCCGACACCGACGGAACTCCGGGCTTCGTCGAGTTCCACAACGTGCCGGCCGGATCGTACGTCGTGTGGGCCGAGAACGACGGCGTGATGCAGGTCGGCGAGGAGGTCGCGCGCAGGAACATCGCGGCCGGCGAAGACGAGCTGGACGTGCAGATGAGCGCGGTGTCGGAGTTCTGGGATACCTTCACGAGCGACGGCTTCCGCTACGCCATCACGGTTGATGGGAGCATCTTCCGCGGCGCGAAGACCTTCGGCTACCAGGATCCCTTCAACTTCAACTTTGCGGGGCAGTTCCAGTGGGGCGACTACTCGGTGTGCTGCAACCTGGGCGCGCGCAACGAGGCGTGGCGCACCGGAACGCCACCAGACGGCCAGGAGCGGATCTACGGCCCGGTGCACAACGCGGGCCTGACGATGCGCCGAAAGGTCTGGGTCAGCGACTACAACGGCCAGGGGTTCGTGCGGTACTACGACACGATCACGAACAACTCGACGACTGCGCAGTTCTACGAGATCCGCATCGGGTCGAACATGCTGCCCGAGGTCAACGGGATCATGTCGGAGTCGCCGGCCAGCGGCGAGTGGATCGTGCGGCGCAACGATGTGTCGGCGTCGTTCCCGACGTGGGTCGAAGTGTTCGGGTCCGCGTCGGCGCCCTCGACGCCGGCGACGTTCAGCCGGGGCGACCGGTCGCAGCACGCGACGTACGTGATCGAGCTGATGCCAGGCGAGACGAAGGCCTTCGTGCGGGTCATCTTCCAGCGCTCGGGGGTCGTCGACGACTTCTCGCTGGCTGAGGCCGAGGCGGCGGAGTGGACGTCCCTCGGCGCGCGGATGCTCGAGAACCTGACGCCCGCGGAGCGTCTCGTCATCGTGAACCTGCCGTGAGGCTCCGATGACGACGAGCACAGACGAATCGAAGGGCCACCAGGGGCGGGACACCACGATGGCACAGCGTGACGACGGGCGAATGGTGATGGCAGGCAGGGCAGGGACGCGCGTGGCCGCCGCGATGGCGATCGTGCTGGCGACGTGGACGGCCGGGGAGCGCGTCAGCGCGGTCGAGCAGCGGGCGCTGCCGCCGTTCCAGGTGCAGGCGCCCGACGGCGCGAAGGTCGGTACCGGCCAGCTGGCGCTGCCGGGCCGCCAGGCCCTCGTCTACGTCGACGCGGAGTGTGGGTCCTGCGCGGCGCTGTTTGCTGCGGTGGCGGGTCTCGACGCCGCCGAGGTCGAGGCGGTGACGTTCCTCGTCAGGGGCGATGGGCTGTCGGCGGCGTCGCTGATGAGCCGGCTCACGGCCACGATGCCCAACGTCCGGTGGTTCGTCGACGAGGGCGGAACGGCGTACACTGCGCTGCAGATCGAAACGACGCCGGTCGTGCTGGGCCTCAAGTCGGGGCGCATCGTGTGGGCGCGCGCCGGGCAGGTCACGGCTGCGGCGAGCCTCAACGCGGCCCTGCGGTCGTGGCTCGGCCCCGAGCCGTCGGCGCCGTCGAACCCGTGACGAGCCAGGAGTGCGAATGATGAAGGTCCGAGTGATGGCGTTGCTGACGATGGCCCTGGGGTTGCTGGTTGCGTCTCCGCATGCCGCCGAGAAGCGGGCGCTCCCCGCGCTTCCGCTCGTCGATGTGCAGGGCCAGGCGGTGGCGACGGCGGCCCTGTCGTCTGAGCCGCAGTGGCTGCTCATCTACGTGAGCCCTGCGTCGCCGGCGACCGAGCGCCTGGTCGCGGCCATGAAGACGTGGGAACTGGGCACCAGCCTCCGCAAGGTCGTGTTCGTGGTCGATGGACGTTCGCCGGAATCGGCGGCGTGGATCGATCGCGTGCTGCCGAAGACCGACGAGAACCTGCCGCCGCGTTTCGTCGATCCGAAGGGCGAGGCGCGGACGGCGCTGCGCGTGACGGGCGAACCAACGCTGATGGGCATCAGCCACGGCGAGATCGCCTGGGGCCTCGCGGGCGTGCTCAACGACCCGGCCGCCATCGAGCCGGTCATCCGGACCTGGATCAAGTAACGGCGGGGTCACGTCTTTCATTGCAGCATTTCTCAAGACCTGACCCCTCGCCGTTGGGCGTTCCCGGTGGCGTGGTGTCGCGGTGGCCGGACGTCTCCTACCGGATCTTCACCGCGGTGGCGTTTGTGCCGCCGCTCCAGAACACGCCGCCTGTCGAGAAGTAGAGTGCCCGCTCGACGGCGATGCCGACGTTGTCGAGCGACTCGATGATCGTGCCGAACCGCTCGCCCGAGGCGTTGTAGTCGGGCGAGGTCAGCAGCGCCGACATGTCGACGTTGGCCCGCGAGTTGGCGCCAAGCACCTGGGTCTCGTCGATGATCGCCGGGCGGCCGTCCTGCCTCAGGAACGTCACGCGCAGCCGCGTCGGCGTGCTGGTGGGATTCGTGAGCAGGATGTAGGTTTCGAATCCCTGCGCGAACCCGAATCGCCCCTCGGCGAGTCCCCACGCCACGCCCGTCGTTGTCACGCCGAAGCTGTTGTGCGCCTCGTACCATTGCGCATAGTCGCCGGGCCAGTACATCGCACGTTCAGAGATGACCGGCACGTCAGACGTCACTTCGGTCGAGACATCGTTGTCGGGAAGGCCAGGGATCGCATCGACATAGACCGTCTCACGGCTCTGCGCTCCGACGGTCAGTGTCGTGGTGATCGGCGAGTCGTTGGCGCGCAGGAACCGCACGGTGACGTGCGCGTCGATTGCTCCGGGATTGCCGATCAGGATGTAGGTGTCGAAGAACGGTCCCGTGCGCCCTTCGGGATGGAACCAGTTCGTCGCCGGGGCCGACACGCCAGCGCTCTCATGGCCGCCGCTGAAGAACGGCGTGCCGAAGTACATCGCGCGCTCCGCGATGATCGGAATCGTGCTGGTCACCACGGTCGAGAACGACCGGCCATTGAGCTCGCCCGGAAGTTCAGCAGCCCAGACGTTCGCGCGTGACGTCGCGCCGACGTCCTTCGTGATGGTCACCGGCGTGCCGCCTTGCCGAAGGAATGTCAGGGTCACGGTCGCCGGCACCGGATTCGCGTTGGCGAGCAGGATGAACGTGTCGAACACCGGCGTCGACTGGAACCCTTCGCCGAAGTACCAGGTCGTCTTCGGTCCATCGACGGCGTTTCCCGTGTGGCCACCGTAGTACGTGGCGTCCCAGAACAGCGACCGCTCGACGACCAGGGGGAGCCCCGAGGGCGACGTGACGATGGTCGAGACGTCGGCGCTCGCGAGGGCGGGGACCTCGGACTCGACCGCGACCGTGCGCGACTGCCGCGCGGCCAGCGTGAAGTTCAGCGGATGCGTGTTGCCGGCGGCGTCGAGGAAGGTCATCACCACAGGGACGGACTCGCTGTTGGGATTGGCGATGACGATGTCGAGGTCGAAGAATGCGCCGGTGGCGCCCTCGGCCAGGTAGTAGGAGCGCGGCGCCGAGCGCTGAGTGACGGTGACGGTTGTGTCACCGATCGCGATCGTGCCGGTGCGGTCGCCGACGCTGGTGTTGGCGGCGTGCGTGATGGTGAGCGTGCCCGAACCGGTACGCTGTGCGTCTGGTACCGTCAGCCATGACGGGGCGTTGCTCACCGGCGTCCAGGCGCACGACGTCGTCACGGCGACGTTCGTCGTCCCGCCCGTGCTGGGCACCGCGATGCTGCCTGGCTGCACGGCGAAGCCGCACGACGCCGAGACCGCGACATTGGCCGCCGCCGACGCGTTGAACGTCAGCCCGTAGCCCGTGCTCGCCGTGCTGACGGTGATCGGTTGCGGCGTCGTCGCGGTCGCGGGCGCCACGATCGTCCACGTGACGAGCGCATTCCCACCTGGGCCTACGGCCGCGACAGGCTTCGAGGCCGCACCGTTCACGACATAGCCGGTGGGAACGACGATCGTGGCGGTCGTCGACGTGAGCGGAAGGGTGGGAAGCCCGCCAATGGGCGACGCGTTGGTCACCTGGGCCGTGACGACGAACGACGTCAGGGGCGCGACCGGTGACGGCGCCGTGACGCTGACCGACGGCGACGGCAGCGAACTGCGGACGAAGCCGCCCGAGTGCGCGAGTGCGGCACGTTGCGTCTCGCCGCCGGTGAACCCGACGCCATCGACGCGAAGCACGGCCGGCAGGGGCGTCGTGCCGAACGACACCTGCTCGACGTTGTCGACGAGCGATGTCGAGTGATCGAGTTGTGCACCGGTCGTCCCGTTGTAGAGCGTCAGGTCGAGGTTTTCGAGCGGCGCGGCCACCGGGTTCGTCGTCGACGTCGTCACGTCGCGCGTCCAGACAAGTGTTGCCTTCGACGCCGACGCGGTCGAGCGGTAGAAGTAGGTGGCTGCCGTGCCCGAACCCGCGACCGTGAACGCCGCGACCGCCGCGCGCTGCGCGTAGGCAGTCGCGCCGTTGACATAGCCCCAGCCAGAGGCCGAACTCCACTCGGTCGTGGAGGCATCGACGTCGTCGGCGCTGTTGATGATCAGCGCCTTGGCCGCCGTCGCATCGTCGGACGCGTCGACGCTCGCATCGCCAACGCCCGCGTCGAGCACCAGCGCTGCGAGGCCCGCGACGAACGCCGACGAGATCGACGTCCCCATGGCGAGGTTCGACGATGTCGAGGCCGATCCGCCCAGGTTCGACGCGGACTCGACCGCCACGCCCGGAGCCACGACATCGGGCTTCTTCCGGTTCGACACCGCCGTCGGACCACGCGCGCTTTCCGACAGCACCACGTCGTTGTTGCGGTTCGCGTCGCGCGGTGTGCCGAGACTCACCGCCCCGACCGTGATCACGTTGTACGCGATGCCCGGGGTGTCGATCGTGCCCAGCGACGGGCCGTTGCTGCCGGCCGGGACCGTGATGACCTTGCCGTGCGCGTCGGCCACCGCATCGAGGTACCTGGCGAGCAGTTCGTTGTCGTAGGGGTCGGGGTTCGGAGCGTTGGGAAGGCCAATCGTGCCGAAGCTGTAGTTGATGACTTCAGGCGCGTCTGCACCGAGCGCGAGCGCCGATTCGACGCCACCGATGACATCCGAGTCCTGCTGCGTGACGCCGGAGTCGGTCGCGCACGCCGCCTTCACGTTGACGAGCTTCCTGATGCCGGGTGCGATCCCGTCGATGTCGCCGGTGGGGTCGATGCCCGCGATGACGCCTGCGATTGACGTGCCGTGGCCCTGGAAGTCGTCGGCGCTCGAGTCGTCGTCTGGCGAGGCGCACCCCGACGCGAGCGAGATGATGTTGACCAACCGTGAGGCCGGACCGGGATCGACGAGGGTGTTCAGCGCGTAGATCCCGGTGTCGACCACCGCCACGTCGATCGACGATCCAGTGAAGCCGGCGGTGGTGAACGCCGATGTCAGGATGCTCGGCACGGCCACGCTGAGCCGCGGGTGCCTTTGCCGATCCGCCGCCACGATCACGACATCCGCATGCCGCCGCAGTTCGTCGATTGCGCCGGCCGGGAGGCGGGCGGCGAGTGACGGCAGGGCGTGGATGTGGCGGGTCACCGTGCCACCGAGGGCGGCGATGGCGGCGGCCACGCGTGCGCGGGGCGAGGTGGCACGCCGTTCGTTGTCGCGCAGGCGGGCGCGGTCGCGGGCGCCGCGCCACGCGTTTCGTTCGCTGGCGGTCATGCGGGGCGGCCGGGCCGCGTCGAAGGCGCGCCCGGGGGCTGTGGCGCGCAACTGCACCAGCACCGGCACGAGGGCGTCAGCCTGCCCATGGACGACGTCGCGGCGTGACGTGCTGGCCGCCAGGAGCGACAGCGCGGCCAGGCACGCGACGATGACGCAGCGATGTACCGGGAGCACGCGGGAATTGTAACGGGCCGTCGCCCGGCCGGAAATGATAGATTTCCCCCAATGTCCTCGCATCCGTTGGCGTCGGCGTTCGACGCGATCGCCCGAGGGGTCCACAACGACCCGTTCAGCCTCCTCGGCCCGCACGCCCACGCCACCGACGCGACGCGCACGATCCTCCGCGCCTTCCAGCCGAATGCCGCCGGGGTGTGCGTCATCGGCACAGCGGCCACGCCCATCCCGATGACCCGCCTGCACCCGCAGGGGGTGTTCGAGGCCATCGTGGCCTCGTCTGACATCGCCGGCGGCTACCGCCTGCGCGTGACACAGGCCGACGGGTCGGCGATCGATGTCGAGGATCCCTACCGGTTCGACCGCGTCATGGGCGACATCGACCTGCACCTGTTCGGCGAGGGGACGATGCGCCGTGCCTACGACGTGTTCGGGGCGTTCCCGAAGACGCTCGACGGCGTCGACGGGGTGTATTTCGCCGTATGGGCGCCGAACGCCTCGCGCGTGTCGGTGGTTGGCGACTTCAACGCGTGGGACGGGCGGTTGCACGTGATGCGCCGGCTGGTGCCGAGCGGCGTGTGGGAACTGTTCGTGCCCGGGCTCGCCGCGGGGGCGACCTACAAGTACGAAGTCAGGTCGCCGTACGGCGTGCCGATGCTGAAGGCCGACCCGTTTGCGCGGTACGCGGAGCTGCCGCCGGCGACCGCGTCGGTCGTCTGGCGCGGGTCAGACTACGCGTGGCGCGATGCCGGATGGCTCGACGCCCGCAAGGCGGCGGGCTCGTGGTTCGAGCGGCCGGTCGCGATCTACGAGATGCACCTGGGATCGTGGATGCGGGCCGCCGACGGCGAGACGTTCCTCACCTACCGCGAGCTGGCCGCGCGCCTCGTGCCGTACCTGCGCGACATGGGTTTCACGCACATCGAGCTGATGCCCGTGCTCGAGCATCCGTACACGGGGTCGTGGGGGTACCAGGTCACCGGGTTCTTCGCGCCCACGTCGCGGTTCGGGACGCCCGACGACTTCAAGTTCTTCGTCGACGAGTGCCACGTGCACGGCATCGGCGTGCTGCTCGACTGGGTGCCCGGGCACTTCCCCAAGGATGCGCACGGCCTCGCGCGCTTCGACGGCACGGCCCTGTACGAACACGAGGATCCGCGCCAGGGCGAGCATCAGGACTGGGGCACGCTGATCTTCAACTACGGCCGCAACGAGGTGCGCACCTTCCTCGTCAACAGCGCGCTGTTCTGGCTCGGCGAGTATCACCTCGACGGCCTGCGCGTCGACGCGGTGGCCTCGATGCTGTACCTCGACTACTCGCGCAAGGAGGGCCAGTGGGTGCCCAACCGCTACGGCGGCCGCGAGAACATCGAGGCGGTCGAGTTCCTGCGGCAGCTCAATGCGCTCACCCACACCGAGTTCCCGGGCACGATCATGGTGGCCGAGGAGTCGACCTCGTGGCCAGGCGTCAGCCGCCCGACCTACCTGGGCGGCCTGGGATTCACCTACAAGTGGAACATGGGGTGGATGCACGACATCCTCGAGTACGTGAAGCGCGATCCCATCCATCGCCGATGGGAACACAACAAGGTCACGTTCTCGATGCTCTACGCGTGGAACGAGAACTTCATCCTGCCGTTCTCGCACGACGAGGTCGTGCACGGCAAAGGGTCGATGCTGAACAAGATGCCGGGCGACGAGTGGCAGCGTTTCGCGAATCTGCGCACGCTCTACACGTACATG
>JAEUQQ010000316.1 GCA_016789685.1 Acidobacteriota bacterium
ACATCATCGCCGACGACAGCCGCTTCGAGACGCGCGGGGCGCGCGCGACGCTGCCGACGCCGCAGGAGATCAAGAAGTTCCTCGACGAGTACGTGGTCGGCCAGGACCAGACGAAGAAGAAGCTCGCGGTCGCGGTCTACAACCACTACAAGCGGATCGAGATCCAGAAGCAGGCGCGTGGCCGGCACGACGTCGAACTCGCGAAGTCGAACATCCTGCTGATCGGGCCGACCGGCACGGGCAAGACGCTGCTCGCGCAGACGCTGGCGAAGCTGCTGTCGGTGCCGTTCACGATCGTCGACGCGACCACGCTGACCGAGGCGGGGTACGTCGGCGAGGACGTCGAGAACATCATCCTCAAGCTGCTGCAGTCGGCCGGGGGTGACATCGAGAAGGCGCAGACGGGCATCATCTACATCGACGAGGTCGACAAGATCTGCCGCAAGGACGAGAACCCGTCGATCACGCGCGACGTGTCGGGCGAGGGCGTGCAGCAGGCGCTGCTCAAGATCCTCGAGGGCACGGTGGCCAACGTGCCGCCGCAGGGCGGCCGCAAGCACCCGCACCAGGAGTTCTTCCAGGTCGACACGACGAACATCCTCTTCATCTGCGGGGGCGCGTTCGTCGGGCTCGACAAGGTCGTGGAACGGCGGACGGGCAAGAAGACGCTGGGCTTCAAGGCCGACGTGAAGACGGCGCGGCAGAAGCAGGCGGCCGGCATCCACGAGATGATCGAGCCGCAGGACCTGATCAAGTACGGCCTGATCCCCGAGTTCGTCGGGCGCCTGCCCGTGGTCGGCTCGCTGCACGAACTCGACAAGGCGGCGCTGGTGCAGATCCTGACGCAACCACGCAACGCGATCACGCGTCAGTTCCAGAAGCTCTTCGAGTACGAGAACGTCAAGCTCAAGTTCACCGACGACGCCCTCGAGGCGATCGCCGAGTCGGCCCTGCAGCGCAAGATTGGCGCCCGCGGGCTCCGGATGATCATCGAAGACCTGATGCTCGACCTGATGTACAACATTCCCGGCCAGAAGAAGATGCGGGAGTGCGTGATTACGCGCGAGGTCGTCGAGAGCAAGGACAAGCCGATTACGCTGATGGAAAAGGCGGGCTAGGCGCCGCAACCGACACGGCGCCCCCCCGCCCTGCCACGAGAGCACGCTACTTTCCGGCGCGAGGCCGACACGTCGGTCGCCATCGCAGCATCGCATACACATGGAAGTCTACGAGACCCTCCCGATCGTTCCCCTGCGCGACGTCGTCGTGTTCCCGCACATGATGATGCCGTTCGTCATCGGACGTCCCTCGTCCATCCGCGCGCTCGAGCACGCGCTGGCGAAGGACAAGCGGATCTTCCTCGCCGCCCAGCACGATGCGGCGAACGACGACCCGCAGCCGGCCGACATCTTCACCATGGGCTGCGTCGCCAACATCGTCCAGAGCCTCAAGTTGCCCGACGGCAACATCAAGGTGCTGGTCGAGGGGGTCGATCGCGCCCGCGCCGTGGAGTGGAAGGAAGACAAGGGCTTCTTCCGCGTCGTCGTCAAGGTGCTGCCGCGGACCAAGGACGCCGCCGGTGACGTCGAAGCCACGATGAGCCGCGCCGTCTCGCTGTTCGAGCAGTACGTCAAGCTGTCGAACAACCTGCACTACGACGCCATGGTCGCCGCCGTCCGCGTCGACGACCCGTCGAAGCTCGCCGACACCATCGCCGCCCACCTCGTCGTGGGTGTCGAAGAGAAGCAGAACCTGCTCGAGATCGTCTCGCCCCTCGAGCGCCTCAACCGCATCAGCGCCGTGCTCGAGATCGAGGTCGACAAGCTCCAGGTCGATCGCCGCATCCAGTCGCGCGTCAAGAAGCAGATGGAGAAGGCGCAGAAGGAGTACTACCTCAACGAGAAGATGAAGGCGATCCAGAAGGAACTGGGCCGCAAGGACGAGAAGGGCAACGAGGTCGACGAGCTCAAGAAGAAGATCGACCAGGCCAAGATGCCCAAGGAGGTCGAGGAGAAGGCCGTCCAGGAGCTCAAGCGCCTCGAGTCGATGCCGCCCATGTCGGCCGAAGCGACCGTCTCGCGCAACTACCTCGACTGGCTCATCGCGGTGCCCTGGCACAAGAAGACCAAGGAGAACCGCGACCTCAAGCACGCCGAGTCGGTGCTCAACGAAGACCACCACGGCCTCGAGAAGATCAAGGACCGCATCCTCGAGTTCCTCGCGGTGCGCACCCTGGTCAAGAAGCCGAAGAGCACCATCCTGACGTTCTCGGGCCCTCCCGGCGTGGGCAAGACGTCGCTCGCCAAGTCGATCGCCCGCGCCACGAACCGCAAGTTCGTGCGCCTGTCGCTCGGCGGCGTGCGCGACGAGGCCGAGATCCGCGGCCACCGGCGCACCTACATCGGCGCCTTCCCGGGCCAGATCATCCAGATGATGAAGAAGGCCGGCTCGATGAACCCGGTCTTCCTGCTCGACGAAGTCGACAAGATGTCGATGGACTTCCGCGGCGACCCGTCGGCGGCGCTGCTCGAGGTGCTCGACCCCGAACAGAACAACTCGTTCCTCGACCACTACCTCGACGTCGAGTTCGACCTGTCGAACGTGATGTTCATCTGCACGGCCAACGTGCTCCACACCATCCCGCAGGCGCTGCGCGATCGCATGGAAGTGCTGCAGCTGGCCGGCTACACCGAGCTCGAGAAGATCGAGATCGCCAAGCGCTTCCTCACCCCCAAGGCGGTCGAGGGGGCGGGCCTGACCGACAAGAACATCACCTTCACCGACGACGCCATCCAGACGGTCATCCAGCGCTACACGCGCGAGGCCGGCGTCCGCAGCCTCGAGCGCGAGATCTCGTCGATCTGCCGCAAGGTGGCGCGCCGGGTCGTCGTCGAGGGCGCGTCGTTCTCCGAGGAGGTCACGCCCGACAAGGTCACGCAGCACCTCGGCGTGCCGCGCTACCGCCCGACCGTCGCCGAAGAGAAGAACGAGGTCGGCATCGCGACCGGCCTGGCCTGGACGGAAGCCGGCGGCGAGTTGCTGGTGACCGAGGCGACGCTGATGCCGGGCAAGGGCGTCCTGATGCTCACCGGCAAGCTCGGCGACGTGATGCAGGAATCGGCGCAGGCCGCGATGAGCTACGTGCGGTCGAAGACCGAGGAGTTCGGCATCGCGAAGGATTTCAACAAGAAGACCGACGTGCACATCCACGTGCCCGAGGGCGCGATTCCGAAGGATGGGCCGTCGGCGGGCATCACGCTGGCGACCGCGCTCGTCTCGGCCCTGACGGGCATCCCGTCACGGCGCGACGTCGCGATGACCGGCGAGATCACGCTGCGCGGCAAGGTCCTGCCGATCGGCGGGTTGAAGGAAAAGGTGTTGGCGGCCCATCGCGCAGGCGTGAAGACGCTCGTCCTGCCGAAGGACAACGAGAAGGACCTCGCCGACATCCCGAAGAACGTGCTCGACGCGCTGAACGTCTACATGGTCGAGACGATGGAAGAGGTGCTCAAGATTGCCCTGACGGAGCCGCTGCCCGCCACGCCGCCGCCCGTCGAGCCTGAGCCCCCCGCCGCCGTCACCGACGACGCCATCACGCATTGAGCCTCAACACGAAACAACCTCCCCGGGGCCGCCATGAGGGCGGTTCCGGGGATCCCCGGTGAACGTCGTCAGCGTCGAGTTCCTCCGGAGCGCCGCGAGTGCGGCCGACTTCCCACACGAACCGTGGCCGCAACTGGCCATGGTCGGACGCTCGAACGTGGGCAAGTCGACGCTCATCAACGCGCTGTCGAAGCGACGGGTCGCCCGGACGTCGGCGGCCCCCGGCAAGACGCGGCTCGTGAATCTGTACCTGGTGGAGACGGCCCGTCGCGACCTCCGCCGGTGCTTCCTGGTAGACCTGCCCGGGTATGGGTACGCGCGCGGCGGCGACGCCTCGCGCTCGGAGTTCGACCGGCTGGTGCGCGTGTACTACGCGCACCCGCCTCACGGTCACCCGCTGGCCGCCGACGTCTTCGGACCGGCAGCCACGCTGGTGCTCGTGGATGCACGACACCCGGGGCTGGCCGCCGACGTGGCGGCCGTGTCGTGGATCGCGGCCGTCGGGCGACCCTACATGGTGGTCGCCACGAAGGTCGACAAGCTCTCCCGCGCTGAGCGCACCGACGCGCTGCACGCGTGGTCGGAAGCCCTGCACTGCCCCGTGGAACCGATCTCCTCGGTCACGGGAGAAGGACTGGATGCACTGTGGACGACGATCAGCAGAACCCTGAGCAACCCGTGAGCGCTCCCGCCTCGCCCGAGGCACCGGCGCCGCAAGCCAACGACAACCGCGAGCCCAAGGAGGCCCGCGAGCCCCGCGAGGGACGCCAGGGCGGCGAAGGCCGCGAGGGCGGCCACGGGAAGCGTGAGCGCCAGCACCACGGACGCCACCGCGATCGCGGCGAGCGCCAGCACAATCGCGGCGGCGGGGGCGGCGGGGGCGATCGCCACAACAGCGACAATCGCGGCAACCGCGCGGAGCACAACGACAACCGCGGCAACCGCCACGCCCGGGGTGGCAACAACGAACGCCACATGCACAACCCGGATCGCGATCGCGAAGAGGCCGAGCGCCTCGAGCGCTCGCAGGAAGGGCCGGTCGTCGACCTCTCGACGCTCAAGGACATGAGCATCGCGGAGCTCACGAAGATCGCCAAGGAACTCGAGGTGCCGGGCGCGACCGGCATGCGCAAGCAGGAGCTGATCTTCGAGATCCTCCGCGCGCGCACCGAGAAGAGCGGCCTGATCTTCTCCGAGGGTGTGCTCGAGACGTTGCCCGACGGCTTCGGCTTCCTCCGCGCCCCCGACTACAACTACCTGCCCGGCCCCGACGACGTCTACGTCTCGCCCTCGCAGATCCGCAAGTTCGACCTGCACACCGGCGACACGGTGTCGGGCGTCATCCGCCCGCCAAAGGACGGCGAGCGGTACTTCGCCCTCATCAAGGTCGAAGCGGTCAACTTCGAGCCGCCGGAAAAGGCACGCGAGAAGGTCTTCTTCGAGAACCTGACGCCGCTCTACCCGCAGGCGCGCCTCAACCTCGAAACGGCGACCATCCCCGACAACCTGTCGGCGCGCGTCCTCGACCTCATGACGCCGATCGGCAAGGGCCAGCGCGGCCTCATCGTCGCGCCACCCCGCACGGGCAAGACGATGCTGCTGCAGAACATCGCCAACAGCATCGTGGCGAACCACCCCGAGGTGTACCTCATCGTCCTGCTCATCGACGAGCGGCCCGAGGAAGTCACCGACATGCAGCGCTCGGTCAAGGGCGAGGTCGTGTCGTCGACCTTCGACGAACCACCGCAGCGGCACGTGCAGGTCGCCGAGATGGTCATCGAGAAGGCCAAGCGCCTCGTCGAGCACAAGAAGGACGTCGTCATCCTGCTCGACTCGATCACGCGCCTCGCGCGCGCCTACAACACCGTCGTCCCGCCGTCGGGCAAGGTGCTGTCGGGCGGCGTCGATTCCAACGCCCTGCAGCGCCCGAAGCGCTTCTTCGGCGCGGCCCGCAACATCGAAGAAGGTGGCTCGCTCACCATCGTCGCCACGGCCCTGATCGACACCGGATCGCGCATGGACGACGTGATCTTCGAGGAGTTCAAGGGCACCGGCAACATGGAAATCCACCTCGATCGGAAGCTCACCGACCGTCGTGTCTTCCCGTCGATCGACATCCAGAAGAGCGGCACCCGCAAGGAGGAGCTGCTCATCCCGAAGGAAGATCTCAACCGGATCTGGGTGCTCCGCAAGGTGCTCAACCCGCTGTCGCCCGTCGAGGCGATGGAGTTGCTGCTGTCGAAGATGGGCAAGACCAAGTCGAACGGCGACTTCCTTGCCGCCATGAGCAGCGGCAGGTCGTAGGGAATCACCACACGCGTGCCACCGTAGGGGCGCATCATGATGCGCCCCCCTCAATTCACGATGGCGCGTGTCGCGCAGGGGCGGGCCGCGACGGTTCGTCGCGGCCTGGCGCACAATGGACGCCATGGCGTCTCCATCCGTCCTCTCGGAGCACTTCGGCAACGCGCCTGACGGCACCTCCGTCGAGCGCTACACGCTCACCAACACCCGCGGGACGACGCTCCGCGTGCTCTCATGGGGCGCCATCGTCCAGTCGCTCGAGGTCGCCAACGCGGCGGGACGGCTCGCCGACGTCGTGCTGGGCTACGACACCATCGAGCCGTACTACGCCAACCGCGGCTACGTCGGGGCGGTGGTCGGACGCTACGCCAACCGGATCGCCAACGGCCGCTTCACCCTCGACGGACGCGAGTACACACTGGCCGCCAACAATGGCCCCAACCACCTGCACGGGGGCCTGCGCGGCTTCGACAAGCAGGTCTGGACGGCAACGACCGAGGCGACCGGCCCGCGCGCAGCCGCGGAGGGCCGGGCGTGCGAGGGTGTGCGTTTCGAACTGGTGAGCCCCGACGGCGACGAGGGCTACCCGGGCACCCTGCGCGTCTTCGTGCAGTACACGCTGACCGAGGCCGACGTCGTGGTTATCGACTACGGCGCCGTCACCGACGCGCCAACGATCGTGAACCTCACCAATCACTCGTACTTCAACCTGGCCGGCGCCGCGACGTGCGACATCGGGGGGCACGTGCTCGAACTCGACGCCGACGCCTACACGCCGGTGGTCGAGGGCGCGATCCCGACCGGCGAACGCGCGCCCGTCGAAGGCACCCCGTTCGACTTCCGTGTGCCGACGCC
>JAEUQQ010000442.1 GCA_016789685.1 Acidobacteriota bacterium
GCTGGCCCGGCGGGCTGGCAGAGTGGCGGGAATCATAGATCAAGTTCCCGGTCGTGTCTGCAAGGAAGTACCGGAGCCGTTGCCGCCGTGCTACACCGGCCGCCCCGGCCGCAGCTATCATGGGACGCGACGCCTGCAGCACCCGTCCCCGGCGTCGCACCCCAGCCTCTCGAGGTTCCTGGCCATGTCAGACCGCAAATACCGACAGCGCGGCTATCAGCAGGACGAGCGCGACCGCGATCGCGATCGCGGCCCCCGACCGTCGCAGACGCCGCGCCCCGACGGCCCCCGCGAGCGGCCCGAGGCCCCGCGCACCCCCAACCTCATGGCCTCGCACCAGCTCGCGCGATGCCGCAACTGCGCGCAGATCCTCACGCTGCCCATCGGTCTCACGGCAACCTGCCCCAACTGCCGGGCTGACCTGCACGCCTGCGTCCAGTGCAACTTCTTCGACCCCGGCGCGCACTTCCAGTGCATGCAGCCCCTGACGGCGGCCGTCGCGCCCAAGGACACGGCCAACCTCTGCCAGCTTTTCGAACCGCCCTTGCGGCTCGAACGGCAGACCTCGTCGGGGGCGCCCGAGAACAGCGCCAAGAAAGCGTTCGACGACCTGTTCAAGTTCTGAGGACGGCCCCGCGCGGCTCCGCGGATTTGCCTGTGACCGGGCAAGCGCTACTATGAGCGCTCTCCCGGAAGGATCCGCGCCATGATTGCCCGCTCCGCACGTGCTCTCGCCGTACCGCTGTTGCTCGCTGCCGTGCCGGTCACGGCGCAGACGGCGCTGATGCCCTCGGCGTCGGTCGCCGCGATGTCGCCGGCGGCGGCGCGCGCAATCGCCCCACCGACACAGTCGGCCGACGGCCGCCTGCAGGTCACCGCACAGCGCGCGCCAACGCCGCCGCGCATCGACGGATCCCTCGACGATGACGTCTGGCAGCGCGCGCCAATCGTGGGCGGCTTCACGCAGAGCGAACCCGAGGATGGCCGGCCGGCGACCGAGGCCACCGAGGTCCAGGTCGCCTACGACGACCGCGCGATCTACATCGCGGCCTACTGCCGCGATGGGGAGCCGGGCAAGCTCATCGTCAACGACATCCGCAAGGACTTCAGGACCGGCGACCAGGACTCGTTCGAGGTCATCCTCGACACGTTCGCCGACCGGCGGAACGGCTACCTGTTCGTGACGACCCCCGAGGGCGCCAAGCACGACCAGCAGGTCGCCAACGAGGGGAAGGAGAACAACGCCAGCTGGGATGCGGTGTGGATCGTCAAGACCCGCACCACCGACGACGGCTGGATCGCCGAGATCGAAATCCCCTTCAAGACCCTGCGCTTCACGCCGGGGCACACCTCGCCCTGGGGCGTGAACTTCAGCCGGCGGATCCGGCGCAAGAACGAGGTCGACTTCTGGTCGCCGGTCGCGCGCGCCTACAACGTCAGCCGTGTGTCGCTGGCGGGCAATCTCGTCGGCATCGACGTCACCGCGGCGAGCCGCAACCTGCGCGTGAAGCCCTACGCGCTCGGCAGCGCCATCCGGCCCGTCGGCGGGTCGTCATTCGACGGCGACCCCGATGTCGGGCTCGACGTGAAGTACGGCGTCACGCCCGCCCTCACGCTCGACGCGACCGTGCACCCCGACTTCGCGCAGGCCGAAGCCGACGAGCAGCAGGTGAACCTCACCCAGTTCTCGCAGTTCTTCCCCGAGAAGCGTGACTTCTTCCTCGAGAACTCCGGCATCTTCTACGTCGGCGACGCGCAGCGGAACAACCGGGTGAATCCCGCGCCGACGCCCGACGAGGACCTGCTGCTGTTCTTCTCGCGGCGGATCGGGCTGAGCGCGGCGGGCGATCCGCTCACGATCGCGGCAGGCGGACGACTCACGGGCAAGGTGGCAGGCATGTCGGTGGGCCTGCTCAACGTCCAGGTCCAGGGACGCGACCCGCAGGGCACGTCACGCGGCCTCGACGCGAACAACTACACGGTCGTCCGCGCTCGACGGAATTTCTCAAGCGCCAACGACGTGGGCGTGCTGTTCATGCAGCGGCAGTCGACCGACACCGGCAGCGACCACAACCGCGTGGCGGGGCTCGACTGGAACCTGCGCCTGTTCGGGAACCTCGACTGGAGCTCGTACGCGATGCGCACGTTCACTCCCGGCATCGACGAGGGGCAGTACGCGTGGCGGTCGTCGGTCAACTGGGAGGGCAGCTTCTTCCACGGCAAGGGCGGCGTGATGCAGGTCGGCGAGGGCTTCCAGAGCGACCTGTCGTACTACCGACGCACGGCGACGCGGAAGTACTTCACCGACATCGGCGTGCGTCCGCGGCCCGTTGCGCTGAAGCAGTACGGCATCCGCGAACTCCACCCGCACATCGTCTGGAACTACTACGAGAACCTCGATGGCCTGATCACGGGCAAGCGCCTGCACAGCGGCGTGACGGTGTTCTTCAACAGCGGGGCGTACGTGGAGTGGTCTGAGAACCCCGAGTTGCAGCGCACCACGAGCCCGCTGCGGCTGGCCAGCAAGGCGCCGCGCCTGCCGGTCGGGCGCTACGCGTGGAACGAGCACCGCCTCACCGGCACGACGGATCCGAGTCGGAAGCTGTCGCTGTCGGGCACGGTGACGTGGGGCGGGCTGTGGAGCGGCGACCAGAAGACCGTGAACGCGACGCTCACGGTGAAGCCGTCGTATCGGTTCCGGACGAGTGTCGGCGTGCAGCACACCGACGCCGAGCTGGCGGCCCCGGTGGGGTCGTTCACGACCGACCTGTACACGATGCGGACGAACTACTCGTTCAACACGCAGATGTTCCTCGACGCGCTGATGCAGTATTCGACCGACCTGCGCCAGCTCAACGCGAACATCCGGTTCAACCTGATCCATCGTCCGCTGAGCGACATCTACGTCGTGTACAACGAGCAGCGCTTCACCGACGACGACGCCCCCGCGGCCGGCCGCGGCGTGATCGTGAAGTACACGCACATGCTGGCCTTCTGAGTTCGCGGGGCGCATGGGATGCGGCCCGGGCGGCCGGGAGCACGCGGGCACCGGGGGCACGGGGGCCAGGGGGCCAGGGGG
>JAEUQQ010000499.1 GCA_016789685.1 Acidobacteriota bacterium
GCCACGGCCGAGGCCGCCCCGGCGGGCGGTGGCGGAGACGACTTCTCGCCCGCGTTCGCCATCGATGCGCAGGGCGGACTCATGGCGATCCACTACGCGGCCCGGCAGGGCCACCAGGCGGTCGTCGCGGCGCTGCTCGACGCGGGCGCCGACATCAACGCCGTGAGCCCCGCCGAACACTCGACGCCCCTGCTCGTGGCGGCGGTCAACGGCCGGTTCTCGCTCGCGACCTACCTGCTCGAGCGCGGGGCCGATCCCAACATCGCCAGCGCCGCCGGTGCGACGCCGCTCTACGGCGTGATCAACGTCCAGTGGGCACCGCATGCGTTCTACCCGCAGCCCAGCGCGGCGCAGGAGGCGGTCACCTACCTCGAGTTGATCGACCTGCTGCTGAAGAAGGGCGCGAATCCGAACGTCCGCCTGTCGAAGAAGCTGTGGTACACGGGATACAACTTCGACCAGTCGGGCGTGGATGCCGCCGGATCGACCGCCTTCTGGCGCGCCGCGCAGGCCAGCGACCTCGCCGCGATGAAGCTCCTGGTCGCGGCCGGCGCGGATCCGAAGCTGCCGTCGGTGACCGTCGGCAACGTCCGCCTGCCCAACGGGCGGTCTGAGGGCGCCGGCGAAATCCCTGTGCCCCCGGGGAGTCCGGCGGTCTCGGCCCTCGGCATCGCGACCGGGGCGGGCTGGGATGGCAACTTCCACGTCAACGCGCCCGGCGGGTGGATGGCGCCGGTCAGGTACCTCGTCGAGGAACTCGGCTTCGACGTCAACGAAGCCGACTTCAGGGGCAACACGCCATTGCACAATGCAGCGTTCCGCGGCGACAACGAGATGATCCGCTACCTCGTGTCGAAGGGCGCCGACCCGCTGGCGGTCAACAAGTCGGGCGAGACGACCGTCGATCTCGCCAACGGTCCGGTGCAGCGCCTGCAGCCGTATCCCGAGACGATCGCGCTGCTCGAGAAGATGGGCGCGAAGAACAACCACCGCTGCAAGAGCTGCTGACCGGCGGTGGACCGGGGCCCTGCCCGGTTCACGTTCGTCCTCGAGCTGCCGATCTCCGGATCGAGTCGAGGTGTGCGCGGCCCGTGCAACGCCATGCGCTGCAGCGCCTCCGGAGGTTCGAGATGAGGATGCGGACAGTGCTGGCGCTCGCGTTGGCGTCGGGCCTTGCGGGAACCGCGGCCGTTGGGCTCGCGCAGCAGCCGTCGCTCGCGGAGGTGGCCCGCCAGGAAGCGGCGCGGCGGAAGGCCGTCGAGGCGAGCAAGAAGGTCTACACCAACCAGGACGTCGCCAGGGGCCGGCCGCTGACGACCGGCGCGGTCGCGAAGCCCGCGAACGCACCGGCCGCCGAGGCGTCGGTGGCCTCTGACGACGCGCAGCCAGCCGATGGCACCGCCACGCCAGCCACTGACGACGCCAAGGCACCGGCGAAGGTCGACGAAGCCCGGGTGGCCGAGCTGAAGAACGCGCTGGCAGCCATCACCACGGCCGCCAGGATCGCCCAGACCGCCGTCGACAAGGCCAACATCAACATCGTCAACCTGTTCGACGAGGCCCAGCGCACCACCGCGGCTGCCGGCCGCGACGCGAGCCTGGCCGAGTACCGCAAGCTGGCCGCAGACATCGACGCCCTCAACAAGCAGATCGCCGACCTCGAGGCCGGCGCCTCGAAGGCGGAGGGCCCGAAGAAGCAGTAGCCGCCCCTCGCGATGGGCGTCAGGGGGCCTGGCCGCGGATGCCGGATTCGTCGGTCGCCCTGCCAAGGCCGCGAACGAAGGCGGTGCATCGGGTACAATCGACCGGATGCCCGCACCGTCACGCGCCGTGTCCTTGTGGATCCTGACTGTCGTCCTCGTGCTGGCCGCCGTGGCCTACCAGCGGCGCACGGGACCGACCTATCCCTACCGCACCTCGATCGCCGTCACGCAGGGTGAAACGGTCCGCTTGCGGCTCATCCGCAGCGCAGAAACGACCGCCGACGCCGAAGTCGTCGTGCCCTCGCCTGGCGCGGCCGTGACCGGCACGATGTTCTGGCGGCGGTACCCGACCGCTGACGAGTGGCGGCCCGTGTCGATGACCGTGCGCACAGACGCCGATGGCGCGTCGGAACTCGTCGGCCTGCTGCCCCGCCAGGTCGCGGCCGGCAAGCTCGAATACCGGCTCGAGCTGATGACCCCGTCGGGGCCACAGCGCGTGCCGGCAGCACCGAATGCCGACGGCGAGCACCTGGTGATGCGCTTCAAGGATCCCGTACCCGTCGTCGTGCTGCTGCCGCACGTCGTGATGATGTTCCTCGCGCTGCTGCTCGGCCTGCGGGCCGGCCTCGGCGCGGTGCTCGGCATCGACGGCTGGCAACGCTTCGTCGTGCCGACGGCCGTGTGTCTCACGCTGGGCGGCATGGTGCTGGGGCCGATCGTGCAGAAGTATGCGTTCGGGGCCTACTGGACGGGCTTCCCCTTCGGCTACGACCTGACCGACAACAAGACGCTGGCGGGGTGGGTTGGCTGGCTGCTGTCGGCGGCGGCCGTGCGGGCCGCGCTGGGGTTCCGCGCGTCGTGGGCGCGCGCGCTGGTCATCGTGTCGACGCTGGTCATGCTGAGCATCTACCTCATCCCGCACTCGCTGCGCGGGAGCCAGCTCGACTACGAAAAGCTCGACCAGCTGCAGCAACAGGGCATCGACCCCCGCAAGGCCATCGGCACCTCCGACAAGTAAGGGGTCACGTCTTTCATTGCAGCATTTTTCAAGACCTGACCCCCTCGCCGCCTGACCGCCGCTCTGGCTCGCCCTGATCGAATCGCACAAGTGGCTTGACCACTATGGGCGCCCTGGCGGTATCGTAGGCGCGCCATGTCACGCCCCATCGCACGCCAGCTCGCCGTCCTCACCAGCCTCGCCGCACTCGCGCTCGCCATCGCCGCGCCCTGCGCCCTCGCGCAGACATCGCCCACGCCAGGCCCCGCGCCGGCAACCTGGGCGCGCGGCATCGAAGGCCAGCGCAAGGCCGACCTCGGCAACGGAATGTTCCTCAACCCCATCGTCCCCGGCGACCACCCCGACCCGAGCATCCTCAAGGACGGCCGCGACTACTACATGACGTTCTCGTCGTTCGACGCGTACCCGGGCCTCGTGATCTGGCACTCGCGCGACCTCGTCAACTGGCAGCCCGTTGGGCCGACGCTCACCAGGAACGTCGGATCGGTCTGGGCGCCAGACCTCGTCAAGCACAACGGCCGCTACGACATCTACTTCCCGGGCATCGGGAAGACCTATCGGTCGAACTACGTGATCTGGGCCGACCGGATCACCGGCCCCTGGAGCGATCCCATCGACCTCAAGGTCGGCCGCATCGATCCCGGCCACATCGCCGACGAGGCGGGCAACCGCTTCCTCTTCCTGAGCGGCGGCTACATGGTGTCGCTGGCCCCCGACGGCCTGTCGGTCACGTCGGAACCGCGAGTCGTGTACGACGGCTGGCAGTATCCCGACGACTGGGTCGTCGAGGGCTTCGCGCAGGAAGGCCCGAAGATGCTCCGCCGCGACGGCTACTACTACCAGGTGCTCGCCGAGGGCGGCACCGCCGGCCCGCCCACGAGCCACATGGTGATCGTGGCGCGCGCGAAACAACTCGCGGGCCCCTGGGAGAACTCGCCCTACAACGCGGTCATCCGCACGAAATCCGCTGCAGAGCGCTGGTGGTCGAAGGGCCATGCCACGCCCGTCGAGGGGCCCGACGGCAGGTGGTACGTCGTCTACCACGCGTACGAGAACGGCTTCTACAACCTCGGACGGCAGACCATTCTCGAACCCATCGAGTGGACTGACGACGGGTGGTTCAAGGCCACCGGCGTGAACGTCGATGGCCCGCTGGCCAAGCCCGCGGGCGGCGACGCCGTCGCGCACGGCCAGGCGCTGAGCGACGACTTCACGCGCGACAAGATGGGTGTGCAATGGAGCTTCTACGACGGCACCGACGCCGACCAGGCGCGTGTGCGCCGCGAGAACGGCACGCTGATCCTGGCGGCCAGGGGCTCGACGCCGAAAGACAGCGCGCCGCTCTGGTTCGTCGCGGGTGACCAGGCCTACGAGGTCACGGTCGAGATCGACATCGACCCCGGCACTACGGCTGGCGTGCTGGCCTTCTACAACAACCGCCTCTACGCCGGCCTGGGGTTCTCTGACACGACCCTCGTGATGCATCGCTACGGGATGGAACGCACCAGCGCCAAGCCCGAGGGCATGGGCCGCCGCGTCTTCATGCGCCTGACCAACGACCGCCACATCCTGACGATGTACACGAGCGCCGATGGCACGACATGGCAGCGCTTCCACACGCGCATGGAAGTGTCGGGCTATCACCACAACGTCATGTACGACTTCCTGAGCCTGCGCCCGGCCATCTACGCGGCGGGATCGGGATCGGTGCGGTTCAGGAACTTCACGTATCGCGCGCTGCCGTAGCCGACGCGTCCCGCGCAGCGGTTATCCTGTCGTGCCATGTCGTCGCTGACGCTGCGTGCCGGGCCAGAGGCGCTCGCGCACATCCGCGAGCGCGGGCTGCGGCCCGCTGACGTCTCGGTCGTGCCTGGCGCGTCGGGTGGTCCGAAGTGGCTGGTGCTGGCCGGCATCGACCGGTACGTGATCGGCGAGTGGCTGCTCGAGCCGCGCACGCGGCCGTTGCACCTGGTCGGGTCGTCGATCGGCAGCTGGCGCATGGCGTGCCTCGCGCAGCGCGATCCCCGCGCGGCGCTCGACCGCGCGCACGCGGCGTACCTCGAACAGCGGTACCCGCACCGCCCGTCGCCAACGCTCGTCAGCGAGACGAGCGCGCGCATCCTCGACGTGCTGCTCGGGCCGGCCGGCGCAGACGAGATCCTCGACAACCAGGCCAGGCGCCTGCACGTGATCGCGGCCCAGTGCCGGGGGCTCACCGCAAGCGAGCGGCGCTACACGCAGCTCGCGGGGTTTGCGCTGATGGCCTCGATGAACGCGCTGGCGCGGCGCTCGATCGGCCTGCAGGCACGCCGCGTCGTCTTCCACGCGCAGGGTGATGCGAGCCTGCTGGCGCACCTCGGCGACCTGCCGACGCGACATGCCGTGCTGACGCGCGCGAACCTGGTGCCGGCGCTGCTGGCCTCAGCCTCCATCCCGCTCGTGCTCGACGGCGTGCAGGTGCCTGGCATCGACGGCGGCCCGTGCCGCGATGGCGGGCTCACCGACTACCACCTCGACATCGACTACGGGATCGACGAGGGCATCGTCTTCTACCCGCACTTCTCGTCGCAGGTGATCACGGGCTGGTTCGATCGTTCGCTGCCGTGGCGGCGGGCGCGGCAGACGCTGCGGCGCACGCTGCTGGTGGCGCCGTCGCCCGGGTTCGTGGCGTCGCTGCCGTTCGGGAAGATCCCGGATCGACGCGACTTCTACACCATGGACGATGCGACGCGGATTCGCGCGTGGCAGACGGTGATGTCGGCGAGTGAGCGGATGGGCGACGAGCTGCGCCAACTGATCGAGCGCGGCAGGCTCGCGGATGCGGTGCAGCCGATCGAAGGAACTGGTCAGACCACTTCTTGACAGGGCCTGTGTGCCGGCCTATAACAACGCAGGCCGCTCGCGCCGATGGCGCGCGTGCATCGGCCTCCCGCGACGAGCGCGGTTTCCCTGCATCGAGGAAGCACATCCATGTCACGTCTGCCGCGTCACGCCTCGCCAGCCGATCTTCCCCGTCGTGCGCTCCTGCGCGGCCTTGCGGCGAGCGCCGGTGTCGCGGCCGCGTCGTCGTGGATGCCGAACGAACTCGGCATCGTCGTGCGTGCACAGGCCGACGGGCCCGTCGCGCAGACGACGGCCGGCAAGATCCGCGGCTACATGCGCGACGGCATCCACGCGTTCAAGGGCGTGCGCTACGGCGCCGACACGGCGCCACCGCGGCGCTTCCTGCCGCCCGTCCCGCCTGAGCCGTGGCAGGGCGTGCGCGATGCGACGACGTTCGGGATGATTGCGCCGCGCCCCGGAGGCAACGAACCGACCAGCGAAGACTGCCTGCACCTCAACCTCTGGACGCCGGCGTTGCGCGACGGCAAGAAGCGACCGGTGATGGTGTGGTTCCACCCCGGCGCCTATTCGGGCGGGCACAGCAACGATCCCGACACCGACGGCACGCGCCTCGCAAAGCGCGGCGACGTGGTGGTCGTGACCG
>JAEUQQ010000522.1 GCA_016789685.1 Acidobacteriota bacterium
TGGGTGCACCTCTCAGCACGTGTGGCCGGGGCGCTGTGTTCCTGGTGTTCGGCAACGCCTCTTCAAACTTCAGGCCAATCAGGTGTTTTCTGGCCTGATCCCGCAAATTCACGCGAAGATCGCATGAGAACGTCTCATGAGAAACACTCATGAACACGAAACCGTGCATCGTTCTCCGCATCGTGTAAGTTCTTCCGCACCGTAGGCTGGTGGTGTCGCCATCATCCGCCTCGACGCTGCAGCGGCGCGCCGCCGGGTGTGAGGCTTGCGTCACGCCGCGGTCTGACGCACGATGGCGGCCCGCGCACACAGGCGCACACTCAAGGAAGAGGAGTTGCTGGTGAAGACGACACACGCCGTACTCGGCGCCGCCATCATGGTGTGCGCCAGTGCCGCCCTCGCAGCGGCGCAGCAGACCGCGCCGGCCATTCAGCCGACCGCCAACCCCCTGGTCGATACCGCCAGGGCGGCCTACGGCACGCTCAAGACCAACCTGATCAAGTCGGCCGAGAAGATGCCCGACGAGGCCTACGCGTTCTCACCGACGCCCGAGGTCCGCACGTTCGGTCAGCTGATCGGTCACGTCGCAAACGCCCAGTACAGCACCTGCGCCGCGGCGGCCGGCGAGAAGAACCCGTCGACGGTGAACATCGAGAAGACGATGACCGCCAAGGCCGACCTCGTGAAGGCGCTCACCGATGCCGTTGCCTATTGCGACAGCGTGTACGCGAAGATCGACGACAAGAAGGGGCTCGAGCTGGTGACGCTCAGGACGTCGTCGCAGCCGCGCGTGGCGGTGCTGTTCTACAACAACTCCCACTCGAACGAGCACTACGGCAACCTCGTCACCTACATGCGCATCAAGGGGATCGTGCCGCCGTCGAGCGAACCGCGGTAGGCGCGCTGCCCGCCGCCGTTGCGGCGATCGGATCAGGCCAGGGGAGCGGTGGCGAGGAGTTGCGGACGACGCCTCGCCATCGTCGCCTGCTCGAACGCATACGCGAGGGCGAGCAGGCGTGCCTCGCTCCACGCGGCACCGATGAAGCTGATGCCGACCGGCAGCCCGAAGACGAGGCCCGCCGGCACGGTGATGCTCGGGTAGCCCGCGACCGCCGCGGGCGTCGAACTGCCGCCCGTGAAGTGATCACCGTTCACGCAGTCGGTCGTCCAGGCGGGATCCCCCGTCGGCGCGACGAACGCGTCGACGCGATACCGGCCAAACGCGGCGTCGAGTCCCTCGCGTCGCGACAGCCGCCGGCACGTGTTGATCGCACGGCGGTAGACGGGCGACGTCAGCGGGCCGCACTGGGCGGCCCGCTCGAAGAGTTCCTGGCCGAAGTACGGCATCTCACGTGCGCGTTCGCGCTCGTTGAACGCGATGAGATCGGCAAGGGTGGCGTACCGCGATGACGCACCCCGCGCCGCGAGGTAGGCCGCGATGCCGGCCTTGAACTCGTGGAGCAGGACCTCGAACGACGCGTCGAGTTTGTCGGCGTTGGGGATGTCGGCCGGGTCGACGACGATGGCGCCGGCCGCGCGCATGGCCGCGAGCGCCTGCTCGATCACCGCGGTCGTCAACGGATTCCTGGTGAAGAGTTGTCGCGCCACGCCGATGCGCGCGCCCTTCAGCGCGCCCGCATCGAGCGCAGCGGAGTAGTCGACCGCTGCGTGCCGTGCCCTCGCAGCGGTGGCCGGGTCGGTGGGATCGATGCCGGCCAGGACGGTCAGCAGCGCCGCGGCGTCGGCCACGGTGCGCGTCATCGGGCCCGCCGTGTCCTGCGACGACGAGATCGGGACGATGCCCGTGCGGCTGACGAGGCCCACGGTCGGCTTCAGGCCCACCAGCCCGCAGTTGTTCGACGGGCAGACGATCGAGCCGTCGGTCTCGGTGCCCACGGTCAGCGTGGCGAGGTTCGCCGACGCGGCGACACCCGAGCCCGAACTCGATCCGCACGGATTGCGATCCAGCGCGTAGGGATTCCGCGTCTGGCCACCGCGGGCGCTCCAGCCGCTCGTCGAGCGCGTCGACCTGAAGTTCGCCCATTCCGACAGGTTGGTCTTGCCGAGGATGACGGCGCCGGCATTCCTCAGGCGTCCGACGAGGAACGCATCGCGCAGGGCCGGCGCATCGGCAAGCGCCCACGAGCCCGCCGACGTCAGCATGCGGTCGCCCGTGTCGATGTTGTCCTTGATCAGGATGGGGATGCCGTGCAGCGGTCCGCGCGGCCCGCGGGTGCGGCGTTCGGCATCGAGCGCACGCGCGATCGCGAGGGCGTCGGGGTTGGTCTCGATGACGCTGTTGAGGCGCGGGCCCGGCCGATCGATCGTGTCGATGCGTGCCAGGTAGGCGGCGCACAGCGCCTCGGCGGTGAGGCGGCCCTCCTGCATCTGCCGCTGCAGGCCCGCGACCGTGGCCTCGTCGTGGTCGAACGCCGCGGCGTCGGGACTCGGCTGTGCCGCGGCAGGGTGCGATGCGTCGCCTCCCGTCGCCCGGCGTGGCACCGACGCCAGCGTCACGCTGCCCAGCACGCCCGCTTGGAGGAATTCGCGTCGTCTCATGCGCGCCATTCTACGTGCTGGCGGTGGCACCCGCGAGCAACCGGCCGCGCCGTGCGCCAGGCGGTCTGCGCCGAGGGGCGCGGGCGCGGTGACGTGGTTGGGCACCCTGCCCGTGGTCGGGGTGGCTACCTGACGGTCTGGCGGTTGGCGAGCCACGCGACGAGGGCGGCGAGCCCACCCGCGACGACGACCGCCCGCATGACGCGGAACAGGCTCAGGACCCAGGCGATCCCGATGCCCAGCGCGGGCCACTGCACCCACCAGTGCCCGGGCGAGGTCATCAGGTTGATGACGAACAGGAACGCCAGGATCAGGGGACCGGTGAACAGGAACTTCACGGCACGCAGGGTCTTGGTCACGGGTAGCAGCTCCTCGCATCCCCCTATACGCGCGATTCGCCCCATGCGTTCGCCGCCGCACCCACTCTCCTGTTGACTCTGCCCCCAGTTGGGATTCTGATGTCGGCGACAGGGTCACGACCGAGTGCCACGCCTCCGCCGTACCATCTGGATCGGCGTGATCGGCCTGCTGGCCGTCACGTTCGGTTACCTCGCCTTCGGGTCGCGCGACACCTCGTTCGAGCGTGTTCGCCGGGAGGGCGTCATCCGGATTGGGTACGCCGTCGAGGCGCCCTATGCCTTCGTGGACGGCGGCCGGGTCACGGGTGAGTCGCCCGACGTGGCGGCACGCGTGGTGCGGGCGCTGGGCATCCCCAGGGTCGCGTGGGTGCAGACCACGTTCGACCGCCTGCTGCCCGAACTGATCGACGGACGGTTCGACGTCATCGCGGCGGGCATGTTCGTGACCCCCGAACGGACATCGCGTGTCGCGTTCTCGCATCCGACGTTTCGCGTGCGCCAGTCGCTCCTCGTCCGCAAGGGCAATCCGCTCGACCTGCACGCGTACGACGACATCGCCGCGCGTGCCGATTGTCGTGTCGCCGTGGTGGCGTCGGCGTTCGAGCGCGACCTTCTCGTCCTTGCGGGCGTGCCGCACGACCGGGTGGTGCAGGTGCCCGACTCGCAGACGGGGCGCGTCGCCGTCGAGTCGGGGCTGGTCGATGCGCTGGCGCTCTCGTCGATCACGATCGCGTGGCTGGCCAGTCGCGACTCGCTCGGCCGGACCGAAGTGGCGACCCCCTTCGCCCAGCCGACGCACGGGCACGAAGGCGGCGTGTCGGCCGGTGCCTTCGCGTTCAGGCCGCAGGAGCTGGCCCTGCGCGACGCGTGGAACACGGCGCTGGCGCCGTTTGTCGGCACCGAGGATCACCTCAGGATGATCGCCCCGTACGGGTTCACGCCAGCCGATCTGCCGCCGACGGTGCCCGGGGGCCAGTTGTGACCCAGGCGGTGGGCGTGCCCTCGCCAGCCCCGCCCGCACACGCGCCGACGACGCAGTCGTGGCTGTGGTCGTTTGCGCTGTCGCTCGTCGCGTGCGCGGTGCTCGCCGGCCTCCACTTCCACCAGCGCGCGCTGCTCGATCGCACGCTCGAGCAGGATGCGACGTTGCGGCAGGCGCGGATTGATCTGTCACGGGGATTCCTGCACGCGATCGCCGGCGACGACGCTTCGCCGTTCGGGCGCGACCAGGGCATCGCGCTGCTCGACCAGAGCCTGGTGGCCCTCGAGGAGTCGTCTGCCGCGCTGGGCCTGGCCGACGAGGCCGCACGCTCGCTGCCCGCCGCCGTGTCGAGCCTGCGGGCCCACGTCGAACGCTGGGTGGCGAGCCCTGACGACGACCGACAAGCCACCGCGGCCCTCCGCATCGCGTTCCACGAGGTCGAACAGGCCGCGGCCCGGATCGACACCGAGTCGCGCGACAAGCTGGCGTCGCTGTCGCGCCAGCTCAATCGCGACTTCATCGCGGCCCTCGGCGTCGAGGCGGTGCTCCTGGTCGGGTTGTTCGTGGTGCTGGCGCTCGGCACGCGCCAGCGGCGCGCCGCCGATCTCGAGCGCGCGCGTGTGATGGCGGCGCTGCACGAGAGCGAACGGCGGCTGTCGCTCGTGACCACCCAGGCGCCGGCCTACATCTGGGCCACCGATCGCCACCTGACGGTGACCTATCTCTCGCTTCCGCCCGGGGCGGGCGGAGCGCTGGGTGGGCAAGCCGCTCAGCGAGCTGTTCGCCGGGACTTCGGCGGGCTACGCCGAGCACGTCGAGGCGCTTGCCGGGCGCTCGCTCGCGTTCCAGGCCGAACGCAGCGGGCGCTCGTACGAATCGCGCCTCGAGCCGCTGCGGGGCATCGATGGCGAGATCATCGGGTGCGTTGGCGTGGCGTTCGACATCACCGAGCGCAAGGAGGCCGAGGAACGCTTCCGGCGCATCTTCCAGGTGAGCCCGGTCGGGCACGTGCTCGTACGGTGCCGGGATCGGCAGGTCGTTGAAGTGAACGACGCCTGGCTCGCCTGCACGGGATACGCGCACGACGCGTCGGTCAACACGACGACGGATGGCTGGGGCCTGCTTGGCAGCACCGGCGCCGACGACCTCGCCGAGCGGGCGCGCGCGCAGGTGGGGAAGCCCGCCACCGAATCGCCGTTCGTGCGCAAGGACGGCACGACGGGACTCGCGCTGGTCACCGTCGATGCCCTCACGATCGCCAGCGACGAACACTGGCTCTTCGCGGTGAGCGACATCACGGCGCGGCGCGACCTCGAGGAGCAGGTGCGCCGATCGCAGGAGCTCGACGCCATCGGGACGCTGGCCGGCGGGATCGCGCACGACTTCAACAACATCCTGACGGCCATCGGCGGCCACATCGATCTCGCCCTGCTGCATCGCCCGCTCGAGGCGCCCGTGCACGCACACCTCGAGGCGGTGGCGCAGGCGACGCTGCGCGCCACCGAACTCGTGCGGCAGATCCTGACGTTCAGCCGGCAGCAGGAGCAGCGGCGGCAGTCGATCGATCTCGGGCCCGTCGTGCTCGAGTCGCTGCGCCTGCTGCGGGCGAGCATCCCGACGACGATCGAGTTCGATGTCAGGATCGACGAGGGCACGCCGCACGTGCTCGCCGACGCGACGCAGATCCACCAGGTGCTCATGAACCTCGGCACCAACGCGTGGCACGCGATGCGGATCGGCGTCGGGCGGCTCGAGGTGCGCTTGTCGGGATGCTTCGTGGATGCGGCGCTGTCGGCGCGGCTCCCGCGCCTGCGTCCGGGCCGCCACGTGCGCCTGTCGGTCGCCGACACGGGGACGGGCATGTCGGCGGCGACGCTCGAGCGGATCTTCGAGCCGTTCTTCACGACCAAGGCGCCCGGCGAGGGCACCGGCCTGGGCCTGGCCGTCGTTCACGGCGTGGTCGAGGCGCACGACGGTGCCGTGACGGTGACGAGCCGCGAGGGCGAGGGCACGCGGGTCGACATCTACTTCCCGGCCGACGTCAAGGGCCGGCGCGCGCGTCCGCCTGCCTCAGACAGCCTGCCGATGGGGGCCGGCGAGCGCGTGCTGTTCGTCGACGACGAGGCGGTGCTGACGCGCCTGGCCGAGCAGATCCTGTCGCGGCTCGGCTACGTGCCCGCGGTCTACACGCGGCCGCTCGATGCGCTCGCACGGTTCCGCGACGATCCGGCCGCCTTCGACCTCGTTATCACCGACCACACGATGCCCGCCCTCACGGGCCTCGAGCTGTGCCGGGCGATGCTCGGCGTGCGCCCCGACCTGCCGGTGATCCTCTCGACGGGGTACGCGGCCGTGCTCGATGCCGACGAGGTGCGCCGGGCGGGCGTCGTCGAAGTGCTGGCCAAGCCCCCAACCCTCAAGGAGTTCGCGCACGCGGTCCGCCGCGTGCTCGATGTGCGGAGTCCCACCGAACCGTAAGTGCGTTCGTGCAGTCACACGTTGCCGTGTCGCGTCACGCGCCGCGGCGCTGGAGCCGTCAATGCGTCCCACCCGTCGCCAGGCCATCTCGCTCGCCGCTGCAGGGTCACTCGGCCTTGCCCTGCCCCGCTCGTCGTCTGCCCAGTCGCCGCAGCCCGCCCCCTCGCCCGCGCTCGCAGTCGCGCCCGCGGTGGCGCCGGCTCCGATCGAGCGCGCCGCGCGCCCGCTGCGGATCCTCATCCTGGGCGGCACCGGCTTCACGGGCCCGCACCAGGTGCGCTACGCCCTGGCGCGCGGCCACAAGCTCACGCTGTTCAACCGCGGACGCCGTCCGCAGGACTGGCCGGCCGAGGTCGAGGAACTGGTGGGCGACCGCAACACGGGCGACCTGTCGGCCCTCAAGGACCGCGAGTGGGATGTGTGCATCGACAACCCGACGACGCTGCCGTTCTGGGTGCGCGACGCGGGCCAGGTGCTCAAGGGCAAGGTCAAGCAGTACATCTTCATCTCGACGATCTCGGTGTATGCCGCCGAGAAGGACGTCGATGCCGACGAGACGGCGGCCGTGGCCAGGTACGCCGGCGCGGACCCGATGAAGGAGACGCTCGAGACGATGCGCGCCAACATGGGCACGCTCTACGGGCAGTTGAAGGCGCGCTCCGAGCAGGAGTGCGAGACGTGGTTCCCCGGCATGACGACCGTCATTCGTCCTGGGCTCATCGTGGGACCCGGTGACGAATCCGACCGGTTCACCTACTGGCCGGTCAGGCTGGCCAGGGGTGGCGACGTGCTGGCGCCCGGCGATGGCAGCGATCCCGTGCAGATCATCGACGCCCGCGATCTTGCCGAGTGGACGATTCGCGTGGCCGAGCAGCGCACGGTCGGCGTCTTCAATGCGACGGGGCCGGCGCACCTGATGACGATGCAGGAGATGCTGCTGGGCGTGAAGGCGGCCACCACCGGCGGCGCGCGGCTGCACTGGGTGCCGGTGAACGTGCTCAACGAGCACAAGGTGAGCGCGTGGGGCGACATGCCCGCGTGGGTGCCGGCCGACGACGAGAACAAGGGCTTCAGCCGGCGGAGCATCGCGCGCGCGACGCAGGCGGGCCTGACGTTCAGGCCGCTGGCGACGACCACGCTCGACCTGCTCGCGTGGTTCCGCGCCCTGCCCGAGGCGCGACAGAACGCCCTGCGCGCCGGCATCAAGCCCGACCGCGAGGCGCAGGTGCTGGCCGCCTGGAAGGCCCGCAAGGGCTAGCCGGGCAACATCGAAACGGGGGAGCGGCGCCCGGCCGCTCCCCATGCCACAGTTGGCCGGTCGGCGCTGTGCCTGCCGGTCGCTATACTGCGGCATGAATACTCCCGACGCCCTGCTGAAGGCGGTGCTCACCAGCCGCGTCTACGACGTGGCGCGCGAGACGCCGCTCGATCGTGCGCCGCGCCTCTCGGCGCGGCTCGGGCACGACGTCTGCCTCAAGCGCGAGGACCTGCAGCCGGTCTTCAGCTTCAAGATTCGCGGCGCCTACAACAAGATCGCGCACCTCTCAGCCGCGGAACGCGCCCGCGGCGTCATCGCCGCGAGTGCAGGCAACCACGCGCAGGGCGTCGCCTTCGCCGCGCGGACGCTGGGGCTGACGGCCGTCATCGTGATGCCGGTCACGACGCCTGAGATCAAGGTCGATGCCGTGCGGGGCATGGGCGCCGAGGTCGTGCTCGCCGGCGACCACTACGCCGAGGCCGAGACGCGGGCGCGCGTCATGGCCGGCGAGCGCGGCATGACGTTCGTGCACCCGTTCGACGATCCCCTGGTAATCGCCGGGCAGGGCACGATCGGCGACGAGATCGTCCGCCAGCGGCCCGGGACGCTCGGCGCGGTGTTCGTGCCGGTGGGCGGCGGCGGCATCATCGCGGGCATCGGCGGCTTCCTCAAGGCCGTGCTGCCCGGGGTCCGCATCATCGGCGTGGAACCCGAGGATGCCGATGCGCTGGCGCGGTCGCTCGCCGTGGGACACCGCGTGCGGCTCGAGCACGTGGGCCTGTTTGCCGAAGGGGTGGCGGTGCGCCAGGTGGGCGAGCACTCGTTCGCGCTGGCGCAGCAGGTCGTCGACGAGGTCGTCATCGTCAGCAACGACGAGATCTGCGCGGCGATCAAGGACGTCTTCGACGACACGCGCACGGTCATGGAGCCGGCCGGGGCGCTGTCGGTGGCCGGGCTCAAGCGGTGGGTGGGCGAGCACCCCGAGGCGTCGGGGACGCTCGTCGCGGTGCTCACCGGCGCCAACATGAACTTCGAGCGGTTGCGCTTCGTGGCCGAGCGTGCCGACGTCGGCCAGGCGCGCGAGGCACTGCTGGCGGTGACCATTCCCGAGCGGGCGGGCGCGTTCCACGCGTTCTGCGCGGCCCTGGGCCGGCGCGTGATCACCGAGTTCAACTATCGCCTGCGGTCGCGCGACGAGGCGCACATCTTCGTCGGGCTCGCCACGCAGTCGCGGCGCGATGCCGACGCGGTGGTCGAACGCCTGCGCGCGCAGGGCTACGAGACCGCCGACCTCACTGACAACGAGATGGCGAAGCTGCACGTCCGGCACATGGTCGGTGGCCGTGCGCCCGACGTCTCGCGCGAGCGCGTGTGCCGCTTCGAGTTTCCCGAGCGGCCCGGCGCGCTGCTGCAGTTCCTCGACGCGCTCGGCGGGCGATGGAACATCTCGCTGTTCCATTACCGCAACCACGGTGCCGACTACGGACGCGTGCTGGCGGCCTTCGAGGTTCCGGGAAGCGACGACGCGGCCTTCGATCAGTTCCTCGTCGACCTGGGCTACGAGTACCAGATCGACGAGGCCAACGCCGCGTACCAGAAGTTCCTGTCGTGATGCGCGTGGGGCGCCCGTGTGCGCCGCGCCTCACAGCGCGTTGCGCACCTCCTGGAGGCCCAGCGCCAGGAACAGCACCAGGACGACGACCAGCAGCAGGTTCGTGGTCCAGTGGTTGCGGGGCACGGGCGTCGTCCAGGGGATGCGGGTGTTGAGGTAGAGCAGCGTCGCCGCGAGGAAGGGGATGAACAGGCTCCCCACCACCGTGTAGGTGATGATGATGAACAGGGGACGGCCGATGAAGGCGAACGGCAGCGGCACGAGGGTGATGAAGGCCAGCGCGAGGCGGTAGGGGCGGCTGGTCACCCTGGTCATGCCGCTGCGTATCTCGCGCGGCAGCTTCTTCATCACCCCGTAGTAGTCGGCATAGAGGTAGGGCACGCTCTGCCACACGCCGAGCAGCGAGGCGAACACGGCCGCCCAGAAGCCGAGCGCATACGCCCAGGCGCCGATGGGGCCGATGACGGTGCCGAGCATCTGCGCCATGCGCGGCACGGCCTGCGCATCGGTGAGGCGTGTGCCGCCCACGAAGAACGCCTGGTTGGCGATCAGCAGGATCGACATCCCGAAGATGGCGGTGAAGAAGTACGCGATGCCGATGTCGCCGCGCACGTAGCCGAGATCGCGGGCGCCCTGCAGCCCTTCCTCGCGCATCCAGTAGTTGTACGAGAGGATCGTGATCGATCCGCCAATGCCGCCGATCAGCGACAGCACGTAGGTGCCGCTCTGCGCAGGGATGGTCGGCACGAACAGGCCGCGCAGCATGGCGACGGGATCGTGGAGCGTCATCGCGGCGCAGAACACGATGCTGACGCCCATGAGGCCCACGAGGCCCTTCATCACCTTTTCGAAGCCACCGTATCCGCCGCGCAGGACGAAGGCGCACCCGACCAGGCTGTGCAGGACGGCGCCCCATGGCTGCGAGATCCGGCCGCCCGTCAGGTTGGCGATGCCGAGGCCGGTGGCGTTCGTCAGGGCGGCGCTGACGGCGACCGTCCACAGCACGAGGTAGACGCCGAAGTAGATCGTGACCCATCGCGGGAGGTGATCGGCCCAGCCTTCGAGCGCCGTCGTGCCGGTGGCGAGCTGCCACCGCGCGATGCCCTCGTTGAGGACGAACTTGAAGAGCGCGCCGACGGCGATGGCCCACAACAAGACGACGCCGTAGTTCGCTCCGGCCACGGTGCCGGCGACGACGTCGCCCGACCCGATGCCCGTGGCGGCGACCACGAGGCCCGGGCCTGCGAGCCTGAGCACGCTCGTGCGCGACGGCGACGGCTCCGCCGCGGGCACTCCGGAGGTGGCTGGCATGGCTGACCATACTACCGCCGCGGTCTTGACGACCGGTCGCCTCGTGGTTGTAAAAGTTTGTCGCGCGTGACACGCGGCAACGCGGTGTACAGTGCCGCCATGCGCGGACAATGGGGATGGATGGCGGCGTTCGTCGCGGCGTCGGCGCTGGCGTGTCGCGACGCGCCGAGCCCCCAGCCGCTGTCGCTCACGATCGCGACCGGTGGCACGGGCGGCGTCTACTACCCGCTGGGCGACATGCTGGCCAGGCGGCTCTCGACGCAGATCCCCGGCGTGCGTGCGTCGGCCCTGGCGACCGTCGCGTCGGTGTTCAACATGCAGGCGGTCGAAGAGGGCCGCCTCGACCTGGCGTTCACGCAGGGCGATGTCGGTTACCTCGCGTACGCGACCGGGACGTCGGCGCTGCCGCGGCCGCATGGCAACCTGCGCGGCATTGCCGTGTTGTACGAGAACTCGGTCCAGATCGTCACCCGGGCCGACAGCGGCATCCGTCGCCTGGCCGACCTCAAGGGCAAGCGCGTCGGCGTTGGCGCGGCGGGCAGCGGCACCGAAATCGCCGCGCGCATCATCCTCGAGGCGAGTGGCCTGCAGTACGACGAAGTGGTCGCCGACGATCTCGGGTTTGCCGAGACCGCCGCGCAACTGCAGGATCGCACCCTCGACGCCGGGTTCCTGTTCGCGAGTTTTCCCGTGGCCGCGCTCACCGGCGCGGCGGCCACGATGCGGCTGCGCCTGGTGCCCGTCGAGCCCGAAGTCGTCGCGCGGATTCGCGAGGCCTACCCGTTCTTCAGGCCGGTGACCATTCCTCCCTCGACGTATCGCGGGCAGGACGCGGCCGTGCCGACGATCGGCGTCGACAACCTGCTCGTCTGCCGGGCGGGGCTCGCCGACGACCTGGTGCACCAGATCACGCGGGTGTTCATGGACTCGCTGCCGGCGTTGATGGGCGTCCACGTCGCGGCGGGCGGCATCGACCCGGATCAGGCTCCGGCGACGCCGATTCCGCTGCACCCCGGCGCGGCACGCTACTACCGCGAACTGGAGCTGGTGCGATGAGGTGGCGCCGTGTCGCCGGTCTCACGCTCCTGATGATCGGGGCGGCCGACGGAGCGGTGTCGCGGCCAGTCGCGCGGCTGCGCGTGGTGACCGGCGATGGGTCGCCCGCGTGGAGCGCCGTGGTGACCGTCGGTGACCGCTTCGAGGTGTCGTTCGACCACTCGGCCGAGCGGTGCCGGTGGACGCAGCGCTACGAGCTCGATGCCACGCTGCGCATCAGGCAGCGCGACTCGGTGTTTCCCTGCTACGGCGCCGGCATGCCGAGCGCTGCGTTCGATGGCTCGCCCGTGACGTGGTCACCCGCGGGGCTCGTGGTGGGGGCTCCGCGGGTGTTCGACAGGATCCGCATGGTCAACGCGCGAACGGCGCGCATCGCGGTGCAGGTGCGTGGGGTCTCGATTGCCATCGGTGACCGCCTGCCCGACCTGGCCGTATTCACCGTCGAGGTGCGGTAGCGTGGGCATCGACTGGCGCAGCGCGCCACGGCGGCTCGCGATCGTGCTGGGCAGCCGTCCGACGACGCTGCTGGTGTGCGCGGCACTGCTCGTCGTCGCATCGGTCGCGCTGTTGTGGCTCGGGTCGCGTGCGACGACGGCGTGGCGCCGCAGCGTCGAACAGCTGGTCGAACGCCGCGCGAGCGAGAAGGTGGCGTTGCTGTCTGCGGCGTTGAACCAGGACATGCGCGGTGCCCTCACGCGGGTGCTCGTGCCCATCACCGAGGCGCACCTCGCCGCCGAGACTCCCTACGATCTCTCGGCGCTCTTCGCGCGGGCGTTCGCGCGCTTTCCCTATCCCGAGTCGTTCTTCGCCTGGCGCAGCGACGACGTGCCGGATGGCGACGACACGTTCGTCTTCACGCGGGCCGATCGTCCCCCCGCGTGGGTCGGGACGGCCGTCGCGCGTGGGAGCTATCCGGTCGTCACCTGGACGACGAGCGGCGCGCTGGCCCCCGTGCTCGAGCAACTCCGCGCGCACGCCGTGCAGCGATCGCGCTTCGTCGTCATCGACGCGACGCTTGGCGGTGAGCCCCACCAGGTGGTGGCGCACCTCATGTACCGCGGCACGGGGAATGGCCTGTTCGGGATCGCCGGCTTCACGGTGAGCCTGCCCTGGGTGCGCGACCACTACTTCGACGAGCTCACGCGGCAGGTGTCATCGATCGGCGGCAGCCCCGATGATCTGTCGCTCGCCATCCTCGACGAGGCGGGAGCGGTCATCACGGCGACGACGCCGCGCCGCGGCACACTGGTGAGGACGCGCGCGTTTCCGCTCGTGTTCGTCGACCCGGCGTTGCTGTCACGAGTGCCGGGTGGCCGCCGGCCGTTTCCCCAGTGGACGGCGGAAGTGCGGGCGTCTGGCGAGGGGGCGCTCGCGGCGGCGGGCGTGGGTGCGCAGCGGCTCTTCGCGCTGATCGCGCTCGCGGTGGCCGCGACGCTGGCCGCCCTGCTGCTGACGACGGTGGCCGTCCGCTCGCATGCGCAGCTCGCGACCATGAAGTCGGAGTTCGTCTCGGCGGTGACCCACGAGCTCAAGACGCCGCTCTCGGCCATTCGCCTCGTCGCCGACACGCTGGCCCAGGGGCGGTACGAGTCGCCCCGGACGGTGACCGACTATGCGGGACTGCTGGGCAAGGAGTCGATGCGCCTCGGGCGCCTGATCGACAACCTCCTGGCGTACGCGCGGATCAACGACGTGGGCCGCTTCTACACGTTCGAGCCGGTGCACCTGGCCGACGTCATCGACGACACGCTCGACGGAATGCACGACCGCCTCGTCGAATTGCAGTTCGACGTGCAGGTCGACGTCGAACCCGACCTGCCGCCGATTCGCGCCGATCGGCGCGCGTGGCTGCAGGTGGTCGACAACCTCGTCGACAACGCGGTGAAGTACTCGGGCAGCAGGCGCGTGCTCGGGATCAGCGCGCGTGCTGCGGGGACGGATGTCGTCCTGCGGGTGGCCGACCGGGGGCCCGGCATTCCCGCTGACGAACAGCCGCGGGTCTTCGACAAGTTCTACCGCGGGCGTGCGGTGCGCGCCGGCGGCAGCGGCCTCGGCCTCACGATCGCCGCCCGGATCGTGCATGCGCATGGCGGCTCGATCGGGCTCGAGAGTACGGCGGGCGAAGGGACGACGGTGACGGTCACCGTGCCGTTCGTCGGGAGGGCGTCGTGAGCCGTCGCGTGCTGATCATCGAAGACGACAGTTCCCTGGCCCGCGTGCTGGGCGACAACCTGGCGTTCGACGGATTCGAGGTGGCGCTGGCCGCCGATGGGGGACAGGCGCTGTCGCTCGCGGCCAGTTTCGCGCCCGACCTGGTGCTGCTCGACCTGATGC
>JAEUQQ010000544.1 GCA_016789685.1 Acidobacteriota bacterium
GCGGGCGCATCGTGGTGCGCCCACGACCCGCAGCGTAGGGGCGCATCATGATGCGCCCATGACCCATGATGATCGCCGAAGGGCGTCCCTGTGTCCCCCCGGGGAACACCCACGACGCCCGCAGAGGATCGGGTTGCTATACTTGACCGATCCTCCTGATGACCTTCCTCGACGAACTCAATCCTGAACAGCGCGACGCCGTCCTCCATACCGAAGGCCCGCTGCTGATCCTCGCGGGCGCCGGCTCGGGCAAGACCCGTGTCATCGCCTATCGCATCGCCCACATCGTCGGCAGCGGGCTCGCCGACCTCGACCAGGTCTTCGCCGTCACCTTCACCAACAAGGCCGCCGAGGAAATGCGCGAGCGTGTCGGAGCGCTCCTCGACAGCCAGACCGGATCGATGTGGATTTCGACCTTCCACTCGATCTGCGCCAGGCTGCTGCGCCGCGAAGCGCCCGCGATCGGCCTTTCGCGCGACTTCGTGATCTACGACTCGGCCGACCAGGTCAGCGCCGTCAAGCAGATCCTCAAGACCCTGAAGATCGACGACAAGCTGCTGCCGCCGCGGATGGCGCTCTCGCGCATCAGCCACGCCAAGAACCGCATGGAGGGCCCCGAGGCGTTCCGCGACAACTGGTCGATTCGTGGCGAGCAGGTCGCCGAAGTCTTCGAGAAGTACCGCGAGGCGCTCGCGCAGAGCAACGCGCTGGACTTCGACGACTTGCTGCTGAAGACCGTGGAGCTGTTCGAGACCTCGACCGTCGTCAGGGCCCGCTACGCGTCGAAGTTCCGCTACCTGCTGGTCGACGAGTACCAGGACACCAATCGTCCGCAGTACATGCTCGTCAAGCGCCTCGCCGAGACGCACCGCAACCTGGCGGTCGTCGGCGATCCCGACCAGTCGATCTACAAGTGGCGCGGCGCCGACGTGAAGAACATCCTCGACTTCGAGGACGACTTCCCAGAGACCAAGGTCGTGCGCCTCGAACGCAACTACCGTTCGACGCAGGTCATCCTCGATGCCGCGTCGGCGGTCATCAGGCAGAACAAGAACCGCAAGGAGAAGCGCCTCTACACCGAGCGCACTGGCGGCACGCCCATCGTCTACTACCGGGGCAGCGACGACCTCGACGAAGCGGCCTACATCGTGCGCACGGTCAGGCAGGCGCTCTCTGACGACGTCAGGTCGATGGTGGCGGTGCTCTACCGCATGAACTCGCAGTCGCGTGCGCTCGAGGACGCCCTGTCGCGCGAGGCCATTCCCTACAAGGTCGTCGGGGGCGTCAGGTTCTACGAGCGCAAGGAAATCAAGGACGCGCTCGCCTACCTGAAGCTGATCATCAATCCGCATGACGATGTGAGCTTCAGGAGGGTCGCCAACGAACCGGCGCGCGGCATCGGCAAGGGCGTGATGGATGCCCTCGAGGCCGTCGATCCGACCGCGTTGCCGCTCAATGCGCCGCCGCTCGTCGCGGCCGGGTTGCACAACATCTCGTCGTCGAAGTCGCTGTGGGCCAAGATGGCCTTCGCGATGGACGATCGCGCGCTGCCAGCCCGCTCGCTGTCGGCACTGCAGAAATTCAGGGACATCGTCGAACAGGTGTCGTCGCTCGCGCGGACCGAGACCGTCGCCCACACCATCGCGACGCTGCTCGAGGCGAGCGGCTACCTCCCGGCCCTTCGCGAAGAGAAGAGCGAAGAGGCCGAGGGGCGGGTCGAGAACCTCAAGGAACTCGTGTCGGCGGCGAGCGAGTACGAGTCGCGCGACCCAGAGGCGTCGCTCGGCGGCTTCGTCGACCGGCTGTCGCTGCTGTCAGAAACCGACGAGGTCGAGGGCTCGGCCGCGGCCAAGGTCTGGTTGATGACGATGCACGCGGCCAAGGGGCTCGAGTTCCCGACGGTGGTCATCGCGGGCCTGGAAGAGGGTGTGTTCCCGCATTCCCGGTCGGTCCAGGAGGACGAGATCGAGGAGGAGCGGCGGCTCTGCTACGTCGGGATCACCCGTGCGCAGCGGAAGCTCGTGTTGACGGGCGCGATGCGGCGGCGCGTGTTCGGCGAGTACCAGTCGAGCGATCCGTCACGGTTCCTCGACGAGATCCCCGAGGAGCTTGTCGAGAAGTTCGAGCCGACGTTTGCCCAGCCGTCGTGGGGTGGCCGTCCCGGTGCGGGCGGACGATCGGGCTACGGAGGGTATGGCGGCTCGGGTTCGGGCGGCTATCGCCAGAACGCATACGGCCGCGGCGGTGCGGCGACGCGTCCGGCTGGTGGGGGATCGTCTCGCTCGACCGAAGCGGGGCCGACCTACAAGTACGAGGATGAGGACCAGTCGTCTGATACGGGACTGAAGCTGGGGATGAAGGTCCGCCATGCACAGTTCGGCGTCGGGACCGTCATCGGGATCGACCCGGCAGGCGACGACACCAAGCTCACCGTCCGCTTCGCGTCGGTCGGCCCCAAGAAGCTGATCGCGAAGTTCGCGCACCTGACGCCGGCGTAGGTGCGGTATCGCGCCGCGGGAGCGGCGGGCGCATCATCCTCCTTCGCCTGGCGCGCTCGCTTCGCGCGCAGGCTTCGGAGGACAGGCGATGCGTCCCTACGGGCTACTGCTCGGTGGGTGAGTCGTCCTCAGCGGCGGGCGCGGCGGGCGCGGCCTCTGTGGCCGCGGCAAGGGGCTCGGTGTCGACAGGCTCACCGTTCTCGCTGCGTTCCGCAAAGCGGGCGATCGACACCACGCGGTCGCCTTCCTGCAACTGAATCAGTCGGACGCCCTGCGAGTTGCGGCCGATTTCGCGGATCTGCGACACGGACGTGCGCAGGATCTTGCCCTGCTCGGTCATCAGCATCAGTTCGTCATCGTCGGTGACATGGGCGATGCCGACGACGCTGCCGTTGCGATCGGACGTCTGGATGTTGATGAGGCCCATGCCGCCACGAGTCTGCAGCCGGTACTCCTCGCTGTCGGTCCGCTTCCCGTAGCCGTTCTCGGTGACCGTGAGGATGGCGCCTGGCGCCCGCAGCACATCCATGCCCACGACTTCGTCGCCCTCGCGCAGCGAGATGCCGCGCACGCCGTAGGCCCCCCGGCCCATCGCGCGCGCATCCTCTTCGTGGAAGCGGATCGCCTTGCCGTCCTTCGTCCCGAAGATGATGTGGTTGGTGCCGTCAGACAACTGCACGTCGATCACCTGGTCGTCGTCTTCGACGCCGATGGCGATGATGCCGGCCGCGCGCGGATTGCTGTAGGCCTTGAGGTCGGTCTTCTTGATCACGCCCCGCCGCGTCGCCATGACGATGTACTGCTTGTCGTCTTCGGTCGGGAATTCGCGCACCGCGAGCAGCGCCGCAATGCGATCGCTACCGAGCTGCACGAGGTTCACGATTGCCGTGCCCTTCGCGTCGCGCGACACTTCGGGAATCTTGTAGACGTTCAGCCAGAAGCACTTCCCGCCGCGCGTGAAGATCAGGATGTAGCTGTGCGTCGAGGCGATGAACAGGTGCGCCACCGCGTCTTCTTCGCGCACGGTCATGCCCTTCGAGCCCTGCCCGCCACGGCGCTGCTTCCGGTACTCCTCGAGGCGCGTGCGCTTGATGTACCCCGTGCTCGAGACCGTGATCGCGACGTCTTCTTCCTTGATGAAGTCGATGTCGGCGAAGTCGCCGTCCTGCGGCTCGATGGTCGTGCGCCGCTCGTCGGCGTAGCGTTCGCGGATGTCCTCGAGCTCCTTCACCACGATGTCGAGCAGCAACCGGTCGCTGCCGAGGATGGCGCGCAGCCGCTCGATCGTGCGGAGCAACTCGGCGAGTTCGTCGAGGATCTTCTGCCGCTCGAGGCCCGTGAGCCGCTGCAGCTGCATCTCGAGGATGGCCTGCGACTGGATCTCGCTCAACCCGAACGTCGACATCAGGCCCGCGCGCGCCGCCGCCGTGCTTGGCGAGGCCTTGATCAGCGCAATGACCGCGTCGATGTTGTCGAGCGCGATCTTGAAGCCTTCGAGGATGTGCGCGCGCGCTTCGGCCTTGCGCAGCTCGAACTCGGTCCGCCGGCGGACGACGTCGCGGCGGAACTCGATGAAGTACTCGAGCATGTCGAGCAGCGGGAGCACCCGCGGGCGCCCCTCGACGATCGCCAGCATCGTCACGCCGAACGTCGACTGGAGCTGCGTCTGCTTGAGCAGGTTGTTGAGGACGACCTGCCCCACCTCGCCCCGCTTGAGCTCGATGACGATCCGCATGCCCTGGCGGTCGGACTCGTCGCGCAGGTCAGAGATGCCCTCGATCATCTTCTCGCGCGCGAGCTCGGCGATCTTCTCGAGCAGGCGGGCCTTGTTGACCTGGTAGGGAATCTCGGTGACCACGATCGCCGTGCGGTCGCCCTTGCGGTCCTCGAACTCGGTCTTCGCGCGCAGGGTGAGCGATCCGCGCCCCGTCGTGAAGGCCTCGTAGATTCCGCGCTGCCCGATGATCGATCCGCCGGTCGGGAAGTCGGGCCCGGGCACCAGGCGGAGGATCTCGCGCTGCTTGTCTTCGCGTGACGTCGACGTGAGCCCGTCGTCGCGCATGCTCGGCTGCTGCCTGATCAGCCACACGAGGGCATCGACGATCTCGCCGAGGTTGTGCGGCGGGATGTTCGTCGCCATGCCGACGGCGATGCCCGTCGATCCGTTCACCAGCAGGTTGGGGAACTGCGCCGGCAGGACGGTCGGTTCCTCGGTCGTCTCGTCGTAGTTCGGGACGAAGTCGACGGTCTCCTTGTCGAGATCCGCCATCAGGTCTTCGGCGAGCGCCTTGAGCCGGGCCTCGGTGTAGCGCATGGCCGCAGCCGAGTCGCCGTCGACCGACCCGAAGTTCCCCTGCCCATCGACCAGGGGATACCGCATGTTGAAGTCCTGCGCGAGACGCACCAGCGTGTCGTAGATCGACGAGTCGCCGTGGGGATGGAAGTTGCCCATCACCTCGCCCACGATCTTGGCGCACTTGCGGTAGGCCCGGTTGCTCGACAGGCCCATGAGGCGCATGCCGTACAGCACGCGGCGGTGCGCCGGCTTGAGGCCGTCGCGGACGTCGGGAAGCGCGCGCCCGATGATCACGCTCATGGCGTAATCCATGTACGAGCGCTTCATCTCGTCTTCGATGTTGACCGGCACGCGCGACAGCGCGAAGTTCTGTTGATCCATGATTCGCTGCTGGGCCTAGATGTCGAGGTTCTTGACGTCGAGCGCGTTGTCTTCGATGAACTTGCGACGCGGCTCGACCTGGTCGCCCATCAACGTCGTGAACATCAGGTCGGCCTCGGTGTGGTCCTCGGCACGCACCTGCAGCAGCGTGCGCACCTCGGGCTTCATCGTCGTCTCCCACAACTGCTCGGGATTCATCTCGCCGAGACCCTTGTAGCGGTTGATCGCCACGCCCTTCTTGCCGGCCGCGACGAAGAACTCCACCAACTGATCGAGCGTGTCGAGCCTGACGTCAGGCTCCTTGGCGCGGCGCCGCACCTCTGGTGCCTCGTCTGCGTCCTCGGTGCCTTCGCCCTCGACCTCGGGCACCGTCGAGGCCACGTGTGTGATCACGACGGGCCCGCTCACGCCCTGCACTTCGCGGAAACTCGACAGCAGCTGCCGGTACTCGCTCGACAGCACGAAGTCGACGTCGATCGTAAAGCGCCGCGAATATCCGGCCGAGGTGTCCTCGACCTGCAGCGCCGACAGGTTGTGCTCCTCGTCGGCCTCGATCGAGACGCGGCGGTGTCCGTTGCTCAGCTCGGTGGCGAAACTCTCGATGGCGACCGGGTCGGCGAAGAACGAACGATCCTTCACCTCGCGCGCAACGAGCGCCCGCACGATGGCCGTGTCGGGCACGCGCCGTTCGATGGTCTGCACGTGTTTCGAGTGCGCGATCAGCTTGTGAAGCAGCTGCTCGAGCGCCTCGCCGCTGACCGTGCCGCCGCGCCCCTCGAACGTCACGGCCCGCGACTCGATCGCGCGCTTGATCAGCCACGTCTCGAGCGCGCGATCGTCCTTGATGTAGTGTTCCGACTTGCCGCGCTTGGCGCGGTACAGCGGAGGCTGCGCAATGTACACGTGCCCGTTGTCGACGAGCATCCGCATCTGGCGGTAGAAGAACGTCAGCAGCAGCGTCCGGATGTGCGAGCCGTCGACGTCGGCGTCGGTCATGATGATGATGCGGTGGTACCGGAGCTTCTCGATGTCGAAGTCGTCGGTGCCGATGCCGCATCCGAGCGCCGAGATCAGCGTGCGGATCTCGTCGCTGCTCAGCATCTTGTCGAAGCGTGCCTTCTCGACGTTGAGAATCTTGCCCTTGAGCGGGAGGATCGCCTGGAACTTGCGATCGCGCCCCTGCTTGGCCGAGCCGCCGGCCGACTCGCCCTCGACGAGGTAGATCTCGCTCCTGGCCGGATCGTTCTCCTGGCAATCGGCGAGCTTGCCGGGCAGTGAACTGTTGTCGAGCGCGCCCTTGCGCCGCACCAGTTCACGCGCCTTGCGCGCCGCCTCGCGCGCGCGCGCCGCATCGACCGCCTTGGCGATCACCTTGCGCGCCAGGCCCGGGTTCTCTTCGAAGAACGCTCCCAGCTTGTCGTTCACCACCGACGTGACGATGCCCTGCACCTCGCTGTTGCCGAGCTTGGTCTTCGTCTGCCCTTCGAACTGCGGGTTCGGGATCTTGACGCTGATGACCGCGCTCAGGCCCTCGCGGATGTCGTCGCCGCCGATGTTGCTGTCTTTCAGGTCCTTGGCGAGGTTGTTCTTCGTGACATACCGGTTCACCACGCTCGTCAGCGCCGTCCGGAACCCCGAGAGGTGCGTGCCGCCTTCGTGCGTGTTGATGTTGTTGGCGAACGAGTAGATCGACTCCGAGTACCCGTCGTTCCACTGCATGGCGACCTCGACGACGATGCCGTCCCTTTCGCCCTGCATGTAGACGACGTCGTCGTGGACGTTCGTCTTGTGCGTGTTGAGGTACGCGACGAACTCGCGGATGCCGCCCCGGTAGAGATATTCGGTCTTGCGCCCCTCGCCCCGCTCGTCTTCGAGCGTGATGACCACGCCGGCGTTGAGGAACGCCAATTCCCGCAGGCGCTGCGCCAGGATGTCGAACTTGTACTCCGTCGTCTCGAAGATCTGCGCGTCGGGCTTGAACGTGACCTTCGTGCCGCGCCGCTTCGTCGTGCCCGTGACTTCGAGGTCTGCGAGGGGTCGGCCGCGTTCGAACGTCTGCTGGTGCGCGTGGCCGTCGCGCCAGATCTCGAGCCGCAACCATTCAGACAGCGCGTTGACCACCGACACGCCGACGCCGTGCAGGCCGCCCGAGACCTTGTAGCCCTTGCCCTCGAACTTGCCGCCGGCATGCAGCACCGTCAGCACGACTTCAGCCGCCGACTTCCCGCTTTCGTGCATGTCGGTCGGGATGCCGCGGCCGTTGTCGACCACCGTGATCGAGTTGTCGACGTGGATCGTGACGTTGACCTGGTCGCAGTACCCCGCCAGCGCCTCGTCGATCGAGTTGTCGACGACTTCGTAGACGAGGTGATGCAGCCCCGGCTCACCGGTCGAGCCGATGTACATCGCCGGGCGTACCCGCACGGCCTCGAGGCCTTCGAGCACCTTGATGCTCTCGGCCCCGTATGCGTCGAGGGGCACGCCCTGGGGCGTCGTGGGAACGAGGGGATCGCCCGCCGGTACGTCGGCGTCGCGACCGTTGTCGGTCGGAATGACTGGGTCCATTCGATTCCGCCGGAGCGCGCTCTAGGCGCGCATCGGCATGATGACGTAGAGGTAGTCGTAGCCTTCGGGCGCGACGGGTTTCATCACGGCCTGGCTCGTCTCGTCCCTGAACTCGAGCACCACCTGCTCGGTCTCGACCGCCGACAGGAACTCGCTGACGTACTGCGCGTTGAAGCACAGCTGCATCGACGGCCCGTCGTAATCGACCAGCAGCGTTTCTTTCGCATCGCCCAGATCGGGGTTGCTCGACACCACGTCGACCTGCCCCTTGTCGATCTGGAACTTCACCGCACGCGACCGCTCGCTCGACAGCAGCGCCACGCGCTTGACCGCCCGCGCGAACCGCTCGCGTTCGAAGTCGATCTTCTTGTCGTTGTTCTTCGGAATCACGCGATCGTAGGCCGGAAACTGCCCGTCGATCACGCGCGACGCCAACTGCCGCGTCCCCAACTCGAAGAAGAGGTGATTCTCGCCGCGGCGCAGGAGGATGTCGGACGTCCCGTCGCCGAGCACGCGATTCAACTCCATCAGCGTCTTCTTCGGGAGCAGGATCTTGGTCTCGCCTTCTGCCCCGTGCCCCTTGGGCACCTCGCGCGGCGCCGTCACGAACGCCAGGCGGTGGCCGTCGGTGGCGACAAGGCTCATCTGCGTGTTCGTCAGCACCAGCAGTGCGCCGTTGAGGAAGTAGCGCGTGTCTTCGCCGGTGATCGCAAAGCCCGTCTTCGCGATCATCTGCCGCAGGCCGGCCGCGGGCAGGACCTCGGCGGCAGGCGCCCCCTCGCCGAGCGTCGGCAACTGCGGGTAGTCGTCGGGCGACTGCGTCGACATCCGCGACTCGAACCGATCGGCGGCGATCTTCACGCCGCTGCGATCCGTTTCGATCCGCACGTCGGTGTCGGGCAACTCGCGCACGAGTTCAAACAGCTTCTTGGCTGGCAACGTCAGCGTGCCGCCCTTCGACACCGATGCCGGGCACTGCGTCCGGAGGCTCATGTCGAGGTCCGTCGCCATCATCCGCATCGTGTCGCTGTCGGCCTCGACCAGGACGTTGGCCAGCACCGGGATCGTGATCTTCCGCTCGACGATGTTCTGGAGGAGTGAGAGTTCGCGCTGCAGGTCGGTCTTGCGAACGACAATTTCCATGCGGTGGCTGCCCCGGATTGGTCGCGATGTGCGGCCTGATCTGCTTTCGTGATCAGATCAGGAAAAGACTGTTAAGTATAACAAGAACAAGGTGCTGTTGAGAAATCGAATCCACCCGTTAGTTCCGTTCCTGCAAGACTTTACGATGTGGAAAAAACGTGCCCCCCCCTGTGGGCGTCCTGACGGGGATCCTGTGGGGCGCCCGGCGTCCGCCGATCGCCCGCAGGCGATCCACAGGGTCGCCTGTGGAAAGCGGCGGGTCGGGGCGGGTTCGGCCCGTTTCCTACCGGAAATTGTCGAGCAGCGTCGTCATGAGGCTGTTGAAATCCGCCTCGCGCTTCCGCAGGTCCTCGATCTTCCGGATGGAGTGGATCACCGTCGAGTGGTGCTTCCCCCCGAAGCTGCGCCCAATCTCGGGCAGTGACGCGTTCGTCAACTGCTTGCACAGGAACATGGCCACCTGGCGCGGCATCGACACCGACTTGGCGTTGTTGCGCGATTTCAGGTCGCTCACCTTGAGCCGGTAGTAGTCGGCCACGAACTTCTGGATGATCTCGACCGTGACCGCCCGCTCCTCGTTGTTGAGGACGTTCTTCAGCACGTCCTGCGTCAGCGGCAGGTTGATGTCGACCGCATGCAGCGAGGCAAACGCCACCAGGCGCGTCAGCGACCCCTCGAGTTCCCGGATGTTCGACTTGATCTTGCCCGCGATGTAGATCGCGACGTTGTCGGGCAGCGGGACCCCTTCGGCCTCGGCCTTCTTCTTGAGGATCGCCACCTTGGTCTCGAGATCGGGCGGCTGGATGTCGGCAATCAGGCCCCATTCGAACCGGGATCGCAGCCGTTCCTCGAGTTGCGGGATCTCGTGCGGCGGGCAGTCGGAGGTGATGACGATCTGCTTGATCGGGTGCAGGGCGTTGAACGTGTGGAAAAACTCGGTCTGCGTCGCTTCCTTGCCCGCAATGAACTGCACGTCGTCAACGAGGAGCAGGTCGATCGTGCGGTAGCGCTCCCGGAACTCCAGGATCCGGTCGTAGCGCAGCGCGTTGATCATCTCGTTCATGAACCGCTCGCCCGAGACGTACGTCAGCCGCGTCGATGGCGCCTGGCTCAGCACGTAGTGGCCGATGGCGTGCATCATGTGCGTCTTGCCCAGCCCCACGCCCCCGTAGATGAACAGCGGGTTGTACGAGCGTGCCGGGGCCTCGGCCACCGCACGGCAGGCGGCGTGCGCGAACTGGTTCGACGACCCGACGACGAACGTGTCGAACGTGTAGCGGGGGTTGAGGCCGGCGACTCCCATGGCCATCGACTCGGCCGTGGGCTCACCCGGCGTCGGAAACGTCACGCGGAGCGTCTCGGACTGGAGCGCCGGAGGCGCCGCCGAGTGCGCCTGCGACTCCTGGACCTGGGCCTCGGTCAGGAACTCGAGCCGGGTGCCGGGGCGGCCCACCTCGGCCAGCGCCTCGGCCAGGACCCCCGCATAGTGTTTCTCGAGCCATTCGCGGACGAGGTCGTCGGTGACCTGGATGACGAGGCTCCCGCCGTCGTCTGCGATCTGGCTCGTGCGCTTGAACCAGGTATAGAAGCTGTGGCGGTTGACTTTCGACTCGACCCGTCCCAGCACCACTTCCCACGTCGTAGGGCTCGAATTCATGGCGTGCGCAACAGACTTTCGCCCCGTCATGACGGCGGGATGACGCGGAAACAAGGGGATCGACGGGTCGAGATCTGCACGAAACAGCGCCAAAACCGGCTTTCGCCTGCCCGCGAGGCGCAAAATCCCGCGGTTGTGCGTGGTCGTATGGCGAAAACTGCCCGAATATCCACAGTTTTTTCCACAGGTGTGGAAAACCCCCGAATCCGGGGCCGTGCGGACGCACCTCGGGTCCGTGGGGGCCGAGAGACTACCACAGCGTTCTGGACGCATCAATGATCGCCAAATGATCGCCCAGACGGCACTTGCGGCGATGTCACGTGCACGATTCAGGCATTGACACCAGGCCGACCCGATCACTAGGATCGGTGGTTCGGACTTGTTCCGTCGATCGCGCCAGAGGACCCAATGAAGCGTACGTTCCAACCCAATCGTCGCCGCCGCCGCACCCACGGCTTTCTCGAACGGATGAGCACCAAGAACGGACGTCTCGTCCTGAAGCGCCGCCGCGCCAAGGGCCGCAAGCGCCTGACCGTCTCGTCCGAGTAGTCCCGGGGCGTCGGGGAGCGTCTTCGTCGCTGGCCATGGGCGGGTTCCGGTTTGCTCGCGACCGCCGGGTCAGGCGCCGCGCCGAGTTCCTGGCGGCCTATGACTCCGGCCGCAAGGTCCATGGGCGATTCGTCACGCTCTTTGCCAGGCCCAACGACCTCGGCAGGTGCCGGCTGGGCGTTTCGGTCACGCGCAAGCAGGGTCCCGCGACCGTACGCAACGCCGCCAAGCGGCGCCTCCGCGAGATCTTCAGGATGGCGGCGCTGCCGCCGGGCGTCGATCTCGTCATTGTTCCGAAGCGCGAATTCTTCGATGCCGACTTCTCAGCGATCCGGGCCGATGTGCTCGCCGCCGTCGAACGAGCGACGCGCTCCCCGCGTCCCGCGACCGATCGCCCGAATGCCCAGGCTCGTCGTCCTGTTCGCCATTAGCGCCTACAAGGTTGCGCTCTCGCCGTTCTTTCGCGGGAGCTGCCGGTTCACGCCGTCGTGCTCGTCGTACGCGTACGAGGCGGTTTCGCGGTTCGGGGTCGTCCGGGGCGGGTGGCTCGCGGCGCGGCGCCTGGCCCGGTGTCACCCTTTCGGCGCGTCGGGCGTCGATCCGGTTCCGATGACGCTGTCTGACCGGGCGGCACATCAGGGTCACCACTGATCATGGAAAAGAAAGTCCTGCTCGCGATCACGCTGTCGTTCCTCGTGCTCGCCGGCTACCAGTACATCGTCGTCAGGCCAGCGGCCATCCGCCAGGCGGCCGCCAAGGCGGCGGCGCAGCAGGCGGCCGCCGCGGCTCCCGCTCCGGCCGCCCCCGTCCAGGCGGGTGCGCCCGCCACGGTCGGCCAGCCGGCGGCGCCCGCCGCGAGCGCCGTCCCCGCCGCTCCGCAGGTCGAGGCCCTCGTCGCCGACGCGCGCGAGCGCGACATCGTGGTCGAGAACGACCACATCCGGGCCGTGTTCTCGACCCGGGGGGCCGTGCTCACCCATTGGGAACTGAAGAAATACCTCGACGGCGGTGGAAGCCCCATCGACGTGATCCCCCCGCAGAAACCGGGGAGCGCCGAGGCCGGCTTCGCCATCGCGACCGATGACGCGGCGCTCATGTCGAGGATCGGCGGCGCGTTGTTCAAGCCGAGCGCCGATGGCCTGACCGTCGGGGCATCGGGTGGGTCGGTGGCATTCGAGTTCCGCGATGCCGGCGGCCTGACCGTGCGCAAGCGCTTCGACTTCGGCAAGTCGGCCTCTCCCTACGTGGTCAACGCCACGATCGAGGCCACGCTGAACGGCGCCGCCGTGCCCTTCACCGTCTGGAGCGGCCCCGGCCTGGGTGAGGTCGAACGCGCCACGACGGGCACCTTCCTGTCGCCGTCGTACTACCAGGCGCCCGAAGGCATCGTGCACAAGGACGGCAAGGTAGCGCGGCTCAGTGCGTCGACGCTTGGCACCGAGGCCCTGCAGCAGGGTGCCATCCGGTATGCCGGCGCCGACGACCACTACTTCCTCATGGCCATCCTCCCGGCCGAGGGGGCGACGACGCGGCTCGACTACAAGACCGTCGCCTTCGAGACGCCGCAGGGGCCCCGGGCACTCGTGGCGTTCAGGATGCTGCTCGACCGGCCCTGGAACGACGTCAGGTTCTTCCTCGGGCCGAAGCAGTTCGACGACCTGGTGAAGGTCGACCGCGAGATGGTCAGGGCCATCAACTTCGGGATGTTCGACTTCCTGGTCGTGCCGTTGTTGCGTTCGCTGAACTGGATCCACGGGTTCATCGGCAACTACGGCTGGTCGATCATCGCGCTGACCGTCCTGATCAACCTGATCATGTGGCCGCTGCGGCACAAGAGCATGGTCTCGATGCGCAAGATGCAGGAGATCCAACCGATCGTGAAGTCGATCCAGGACCGGTACGCGCACCTCAAGATGACCGATCCCGGCAAGCAGAAGATGAACGAAGAGATGATGCGCCTGTACAAGGAGA
>JAEUQQ010000589.1 GCA_016789685.1 Acidobacteriota bacterium
AGCTGGTTGAGTCGCTTGACGCTGTACTTGAGCAGTTCGGTGTTGAACGCCCCGCCCTCGTAGAGCCCGAACTCGCGCCGCACCACCGAGTCTTGCGTGGTCGTGTTGCCGACGAACGTGAGCCGGTTGACGAAGTACTGCGGGCCCTCGGTGATGCGGAGCACGAGATCCACGCGGGGCGCCGCCGAGCGATCCGCCGGATCGGGCGGCGCCGGGGTCAGTTCCGGAAAGGCGGTGAACTCGATGTAGCCGCCAGCGCCGTACATCTCCTGCGCCTTCCGGATGGCCTCGCGCACCGCGCCCTCGCGGTACCACTGGCCGGCCTCGAGCTTCAGTGTCGAGCGCAGGGCCTCGGTGCCGACCAGCGCGTTGCCGGCGAAGGCGATCGTGCCGACCTTGTGCCGCGCGCCTTCGCGCACCGGGACGCGCATCTGCACGTAGCGCGTGCGGCCGTCGGGCGAATCGTCCAGGGGGCGCAGTTCGGCCTGGCCGACGCTGGCGTTGATGTAGCCATGGTCGCGGTAGTAGTCCTCGACGCTTGCCGCATCCTCCGCGTACTTCGCATCCTGGTAGCGCCCGGCGCCCGAGACGATCGAGAGCAGTCCCTGCGGCCGGTTCGTCTTCAGGTTCCTCGCCAGCGTCGCATCGTCGATGTCGCGGTTGCCGTCGAACGTCACATCGCGGATGGCGGTGCGCGGGCCGTCGGTCACGTTGAACGTGACGTTGACGAGCTTGGGCGACCCCGCCACGGGGGTGATGTCGTGGCTGACCGTGGCATCGACGTAGCCGTTGTCCGACAGCAGTTCGCGCACGGTGGTCGCCACGCGGGCGAGAGCGCCGCGATCGAGGAAGCTGTCGAGCTTCAGCTGCACGCCGCGGTCGCGCAGCACTTCGTCGAGCTTGCCGCGATCGAGCGCTTTCGTGCCGTCGTAGGTGACGATCTTGACCCGCGCACGCTCCTCGAGCCGGTAGGTGATCACCTTGCCGATCACGCCATTGGCAAACGTGTAGTCGTTGGCCTCGATGATCAGGTCGTCGAGGAAGCCCGTGGCCCAGAGCCTCCGGAAGTCCGCGCGTACGGTCTCGAGCAGGGCGGCGTCGTAGGCCACCCATGCGCCGATCGACGGGCGGCTTGGTTTCAACTGCACGTAGTAGAGGTACGACTGCGGGTCGACCGACGACACGTTGCCTTGCGTGTCGAAGCACAGCTCGAGCAGGTAGACGACGGGGCCGGAGCCGTCGGGTGGCAGCGCCGCGGGTTCAGGAATCGGATGCTGGCAGGCCGTGAGCGGCTGTGCCGGTCGAGGTGTTGCCGTCGCGTCGGTGGGCTGTGCGTGGGCGACCGCCGGCACGATGACGGCGACGGCGAGCAGGGCCGCGACGGGTGATGGACAGGCGGCGCGATGCGACGTCATCGTCACTGCCGGATGCGGAGCCTGACGCCCACGCGGCCGAGCATCCGCGTGATGGCCTCGCCGTCGGCGCCGCGCGACAGGTTGAGGCCATAGCCGTACTCCGCGAAGACGCTCACACGTGACGAGATGGCCGCCTGCAGACCGAGGGTGCCGACGGCCATGCCGTGGTCGCCTGCCGTCCGCTGCGTGAGCTGGCCCCAGTAGTCGGCGCCGGTGTAGACACTCCAGATCGAACGCGGCGTGAAGTAGTACAACGCGCCGGCGAATCCGCGCAGCGCAGGCGCGCCCGTTCCCACCGGCATCGTCGAGTCGTCGTCACCACCGAGCGCGCCGCTGCCCGCGAGGCCGGCTCGCACGACGAGCTTGCGGGTCAGGAAGTACGACGCATCGACGTGTGCCGTGTAGTTGGTCGTGAAGAAGTCCTCGGTCGAGAACGCGCGGTCGAGGTGCCCGGCGACGCCGAGCGTCACGGTCCCCGGCGTGCCGATGACGCGCGGTTCGACGTGTTCGCCCGCGGGCACGGGTCGAGGCGTCGCGGCTGCGGCGGTCTGAGGGTCGGGCGGTGTCTGGGCCGACGCCAAGGCAGACGGGAGCACGGCGAGTGCGCACGCCACCAGCAGAGGCCGCAGGCACGGCCATGCGGCGTCGTGCGAGGCGACGCGCCAGGCGGTGAACGCGAGCGAGGGAGCAGGGATCGAGAACGGGAATCGCAGGGGCATGCAGTCGGCGCAGCGTGCAGGCAAACGCTGCTGTCCTGATGTGACCGCGTGCCTTGCAGGTTTCTTCCGGGGTCACGTCTTTCATTGCAGCAAAACGCAAGACCTGTCCCCCAGCCACCGGGGACAGGTCTTGAAAAATGCTGCAATGAAAGATGTGACCCCGCCGGGGGTCAGCTGCGGCCCTGGGGGACCCGGCGTTCGCGGGGGCCGTCGTAGGTCGAGGCGCTGGCGTCGATCTGGCGCATCGGGCGCTCGCGCTGCCGCTCCTCGATTGCCTGCGCCGCGATACCAGGCACGCGCGAAATCAGGAACAACGCGTGGCCGATGGCCGCCGACAGGCCGATGTCGGCGCAGACGGCCGCAATGGCGCCATCGACGTTGATCGCGATCTTCTCGTGGGGCGCGCCACCCCGCGTCGGGTTCAGCGCACGCTCGACCGCGCGGATCATCTGCAGGTGCGCACCGTCGACCTCGAGTTCGAGCGCCATCTGGAACAGTTTGGCGGCGCGCGGATCCTGCGTGTGCACGCGGTGGCCGAATCCGGGGATCTGCGACGGGTCGCCCGGGTGCCGGGCGACGACCTGTGCGGCGGCCGTGTCGATCGACATGCCCTGGCGCACCCACGAGACGCCTTCCTCGAGCATCGTCATGCACTGCTCGATCTCGCCGCCGTGGTACGCCCCGACGCCCAGCAAGCCCGCCGCGATGCTCGCGCGCAACGGCGCGCCCGACGAGGCCACGGAGCGCGCGGCCTGCGACGAGGGGGGGGCGGTGCCGTGGTCGATCAGCGACACGAGCAGCGCCTCCATCAGCCGACCGATGGCCTTCGGCGGCAACTCGCCAACGAGGAGCAGGTAGACCGCCTCGGCGAACGAGACGCGCCCCATCACTTCGTCGAGCGGGTAACCGCGCAGGAGGATGCGATTGGGCTCGACGTGGGTCAGGGAGGTGCGCCAGGCCGTGCGCGTCTGCTCGCGGTCGGTCTTCGCCATGCGTCCCTCCGTAGGTCGCGCCGCTATTCGGTGCCGAACAACCGGTCGCCGAAGTCGCCGAGGCCGGGCACGATGAACTTCACGTCGTTGAGCCGCTCGTCGACGACCGGGGTGTAGATCCGCACGTCGGGATGCGCGTGCTCGACGGTGCGGACACCCTCAGGGGCCGCCACGATACAGAGCAGCCGGATGTCGTGGGCGCCCTGCTGCTTCAACAGGTCGATCCCCGCCACGGCGCTGCCGCCGGTGGCCAGCATCGGGTCGATCATGTAGACGACGCAGCGGTCGAGGCGGGCCGGGAACTTGGCGTAGTACTGCGACGCGATGGCCGTGCTCTCGTCGCGCTGCATGCCGATGTGCCCGACGCGGGCGGTCGGCACGACGTCGAGCACGGCTTCGAGCATGCCGAGGCCGGCGCGCAGCACGGGGACGACGACGATGTCGGTGTCGATCGCGCGACCCGAGGCCGAGGCCAGCGGCGTCTCGACGGTGGCGGCGCGCGTGGGCAGGTCGCGCGTGGCTTCGGCGGCCAGCAGCAGGCTGATCCGCCGCGCCATGGCGCGGAACGTGTCCGGGTGCGTGCGCTTGTCGCGCAGGGTCAACAGGATGTCTTGGGCGATCGGATGCGAAACGACGTGCAGCGACACGCGGGAACTCTATACGAAGGGGGGATCGCTGGGAACCTGGGCTCACATGCAGGCTCAAACCCGGGGCTCGCGCGGAACCTGTGCTTGCTTGCAGGCTCAAACCCGGGGAGCGCTGGGACCCTGGGCGCTCAG
>JAEUQQ010000669.1 GCA_016789685.1 Acidobacteriota bacterium
GCGTCAAGCCCGCGCTGTACATCGCCTGGCTCTGGCACCAGCATCAGCCGCTCTATCGCGATCCGAGCGCGGCAGACGCCGCCGGGAGCTACCGCGCGCCATGGGTGCGCCTGCACGCGCTTCGTGACTACTACTCCATGGCCGCACTGGCGGCGCAGCACGACGTGCACGTTACGTTCAACCTCACGCCCGTGCTGCTTCGCCAGATCGACGACTACCTGCTGCACGGCGCCAGTGACGCGGCCCTGGACCTGACGCGACGCCCCGCCGAGTCGCTCCGCCGGGCGCAGATCGAAGACCTGCTGTCGACCTTCTTCGATGCCGACTGGCATCACCAAATCTTCGTGCACGCGCGCTATCGCCAGCTGTTCGAACAGCGGATGCGGGGCGACCGGTTCTCGCGCCAGGACCTCCGGGACCTGCAGATGTGGTTCAACCTCGCCTGGTTCGGACACGAGTTCCGCACTGCGGCCGTGCGTCTGACCACCGGGGAGACGGTAGACGTGGCTCGGTTCGTGCGACAGCAGCGCGGGTTCATCCACGCGGATGTGCTGGCGATGCTCGAGGAGCAGTACAAGCTCCTGCGCGCCGTCGTCCCGATTCATCGGGCGCTTCAGGAGGCTGGGCGGATCGAAGTCAGCACGACGCCAGCGTTCCACCCGATCATGCCCCTCCTGATCGACACGGACCGGGCGGCCATCGACCGTCCGGGGGCCTCACGCCCACCACGCTATGCGCACCCCGAAGACGCCGCGACGCACCTCGACCTCGCACGATCCGACTACGGCACACGGTTTGGTCGCCAGCCGCGAGGGCTCTGGCCGGCCGAGGGTGCGGTGTCAGCCGATGCCGTAGAGATGGTCGGGGCGGACGGCTTTGCCTGGTTGGCCACGGATGCCGGCGTGCTGGCGCGATCCGGCCGGTGGGGCTATCGAGCCTCCGAGCCCGAGGTGCTGTGCCAACCGTACCGCACGGTGTCTGAGCGCCAGGCGGTCGCGGTCTTCTTCCGAGACACCGACCTGTCCGATGGCGTCGGGTTTCGCTACGGGCAATACACGGACCAGGAGGCCGCGGTGCAGGACTTCCTCCAGGCCGTCGAGACGAAGGTCGTCGACCGGCTGGACGGGGACGACGACCACGTGTTGACGATCGTGCTCGACGGCGAGAACGCGTGGGGCGGATATCCCGACGACGGGAGGCCGTTCCTCCATGCGCTGTACCACTGTCTGTCGTCGGATCCGCGGTTCAGAACGGTCACATTCTCGGAGTATCTCCTCGGCAATCCCGCTCGCGGCATTCGGCCCCACCCACTCGAAGGGCTGGCCCCCGTCCATGCGTTGGCGACCGGGTCCTGGATCGACGAACCCGGGTCGGATGCGGGGGCGGACCTCGGGACGTGGATCGGAGAACCCGAAGAGAACGCCGCGTGGACCTTGCTGGGCGCCGCGAGATCGACCCTGGCCCGCGTGGCGACCACCGTGCCAGGGGCAGACCCAGCGCACGTCTCCCTCATGGCAGCCGAAGGGTCCGACTGGTTCTGGTGGTTCGGCAGCGACCAGGAGTCTCGGAACGACGCGTCGTTCGACGAACTCTTTCGGGCACATCTGCGAGGCGTCTATCACGCCCTCGGCGAGGACCCGCCGGCAGAACTGGATGAGGCGATCGTCCCGCATCCCGTGGTGTGGACGTTCGCGCATCCGGTGTCACGGATCGGTCGGCGTGACCAGTTGACGGTCCGCACGAACTGTCCCGGTCGGCTTACGTTTCGCGTCGGCGACGGCCCCGAACGGACGGCGGGCCTGACGGCCGTGGGCGGTGTCATGGCCGGCGCGAGGAGGTTTCAGGTCACGCTCGGCCCATTTCCGGCCGAGGCCCACGCCCTCACGTTTCGATTCCATTGCGAACACGTCGGATGTCCGCACGACGCGCCGTGCTGCTTCGGACTGTCGCACGCCGTGACTGTCGGACGGGCGCCTGCCACGGCGCCTTGAGTGAACAACCACTGCCTGCGCGACGCCAACGTCGCGGGAGGCAAGGAGGTCGTCATCATGAACGCGCACCACATCGTCTCCGCATTCGTCACTCTTGCGCTTGCGACCGGCGTGTCGCCCGTCTGGGCGCGACAGGATCCGGCACCGGTTCGTGACGGCCCTGTTTCGATCACGGCCCTGGGCGGCGCGTCGCTGGGGAGTGGACAGGCGGGCGCGGCAGCGGGTCTCACGCTCAGCGTGGACGTGAACCAACGCCTGTCACTGGAAGCCCGCAGCGTCTATTTCGACCGCGGCCCCGGCCAGTCGGCGATGGATCTGAACGTGAGCGTGCTCCTGGACCTCCTGACCGCACGGCGAGCCGTGCCGTACCTGTCGATCGGCGGTGGCCTGTACCGTGCCATGTTCGACGCCGGCAACGAGCGGTCCTTCGGAATGATGGGGGGCCAGCTCGGCTCGAACGACATGGGCGTCACGTATGGGCAGATGCCGATGTTCTACGCACGGCGCATGGGCGCCCTCAACGCTCCTGGCGAGAGCCTTGGGCACATGCCGGGGTTCACCGACCCCGCCGTCAGTGTCGGCGGTGGAGTGCGGCTCGACCTGACGAACCACCTCTACGTTCGCCCCGATGTGCGGGCCCTCACGATCTTCGGCGGGGGCGACACCTACAGCATCGGCAGCATCACGTTCAGCGTGGGCTACCGGTTCTGACGGTCGGCGCGAGAAGAGCTGCACCGGGCACAACAGAGGCTGCCATGGATACCGCCGTCGCGCTCGTGCAGGCGTACCTTCACGTCAATGGATACTTCACCGTCACCGAGTATCCGGTGCTGGAGGCATTCCACCGCGACCACACGCGGGCGGTGACGGACCTCGACGTGCTGGCCTTTCGTTTCGCGCACGCCGCCCACGACCTCAAGCGAGGGCGAGGCCGGCGTCCGCTGGAGGCCACGCTGATGA
>JAEUQQ010000683.1 GCA_016789685.1 Acidobacteriota bacterium
GATACGCCTGGTTGATGATGGGATACTTCCGCGCCGGGTCGAAGTTCGTCGGCCTGAACAGCTGGCCGTAGATCAGCGTCTTGCCATCGCGCGCGGTGACGCTGAACGGCATCGGCGGCTTCCAGCCAGATGCCAGCAGCTTCGAGATGTCGGCCTTCTCGAGCGGCATCACGACCTTGCCGGCCGCATCGCGCAGCACCACCACGGGCGCGCGCTCACAGGTCGACACGCTGTCGATCAGGAACGCGCCCGACGGTGACACCTGCACCGTGTGATCCCCATCATCGGGCGTCAGCGAGACGTAGCCCTTGCCGTCGAGGCCGATGCGGTACAGGTGCCTGAAGTACGGATCCTGCCCCGGCTCGCGCCCCATCGCCGTGAAGTAGACGACCCGCGCCTTCTCGTCGACGCGATCGATACGCATGACCGGTCCCGGACCCGAGGTGATCTGGTGCTTGAGCGCGCCACTCGCGAGGTCGTACAGATACAGGTGACTCCAGTCGTCGCGCTGCGAGTTCCACACGATCTCGTTCGTTGCCCACAGCACCCGCCAGCCCGCCGGCGACTCGAAGTGCGTCGTCACCCGCTCCTCGAACACCGTGCGCACTGCCCCCGTCGCCACGTCGGCCACGCGGACGGTCGCCGTCTTGTGATCGCGTCCCGTCGAGACGAACGCGAGCCGCGTGGCGTCTGGGCTCCAGATCAGGTCGGACACCGAGAAGTCGTCGCCGAGCATCGCGCGGTGATAGTCCGGATCCATCTTGAATCGCGTCGTCGTCGCCGTGTCGGTGTCGATCACGACCCGGTGCAGCATCGCGACGACCTCGTCGCCCGGCAGGGGGTACTTCCACGCCTTGAGCACCGGGTGCCCGGCCTTGGTCTCGACGAGGTACATGTCGCCGACGTTGCGCTCGTCCTGCTGGAACGTCGCCACCTTCTTCGAGTCGGGCGACCACAGCACGATCGCGCGGTCGCTCGACTTCCAGCCCGCGTTGTCGGTGGCGTAGCCGAAGTTGGGCACGCCGTCGGTGGTGAGCGGCCGCTCGACCTTCGTGGCGATGTCGCGCACCCACAGGTTCCAGTCCTTGATGAACACCGCGCGCGTGCCGTCTGGCGACAGCACAGCGTTACCGGCACCGCCCGGGCGTCCGCCTGCACCGCGTCCGGGCATCCCGCGATCGCCGCGCGCATCGCCCGCCGCCGAACAGGCCGTGCCGCCGACATCGCACGACCAGCGCTTCGCGCCGACGTCGAACGACACCGACATCGCGTCGGCCGACAGCTCGATGACCTGGAACGGCAGCTTCTTCGGATCGATCGTCCCGCCGGCGGCGGCCTGCAGCGCGGCCGCGAGCTTCTCGTGATCGAACGCCCGCGCGCGGGACTTCTTCACCGGATCGATGAGGATGAACTCCGAGCCGTCGGCGGTCGTGTTCCGATACGTGAAGCGTCCATCGGGCATCCACGACGCGTTGACCGTCCCTCCCACGACGAGCGGGTTGACGGTGGCGGCCAGGAACTTCTCGGCGCGCGCGTAGTCGTCTGCCGTGACGATGCGGGGCGCGCTCGCCGCAGGCGCCGCCGCTTGCGCAGCGGCTTCGACGGGCAGGACAACGACGCTGGCGATGGCCAGCACGACGGTGAACGCGACAACGGGACGGGACACACGCGAACGCATCAGGCAACTCCTGGCGAATGGGCAACCACGCGCAACGGCTGTGGCATGTTACAGGGATCGGACCCTCGCGGGATCGTGCAGGGCACGGCCGCCGTCGCCCGCGCCGGTGCGCGCTCAGCCGCCGTGGCCGAACAGCGACGCGAGCACCTCGGGCACATGGTCGCTCCAGGTGACCGCACTGTGGCCCTCGGGCACCTCGATGTAGTCGACGCGGTGCCCGGCGGTCGTCAGCGCCTCACGCAGCCCGCGCGCCGTCGCGATGTTGGCTTGGTCGTACCGGCCCGCCAGGATCGTCGCGTGGAGGCGCCCGCCGCCGCGTCGCGCCAGGGCGTCGATGGCCGCGCGGTCGATCCGCCGGCCGGGTATCAGCAGCCCCATCCCGTTGAACGGGTGCGACGACTCGGCAGACGCCAGGGCGACGTCGAGCGCGTCCTTCGCGCCGAACGAGATGCCCAGGATCGCGCGCGGTCCCACGCCGACGCCTGGACCGTCGCGGGCGCCCATCCACGCCGGCAGTTCATCGACCAGGAACGTCCGCGTTGTGGATTCTGCGGCATGCCCGCCAGTGAACGCCACCGGCCCGACGAACGCGGCGACGATGGGCGGGATCGCGCGGCGGGCGATCATCCGGTCGAGGATCGGCGCGAGCAGGTCTGCGCGCAGATCGAGGAAGACGGCCAGCGGGTACGTGCGTTCGGCGCGGTAGTCGGGCGGCAGATACGTCACGACGCGCCACGAACCGCCGTCGCTGCGGCTCTCGACGATGGCACTGGTGGTGCGCCCATGGGGCACGGTCGGCGTGTCGGCCAGGTCGGGCGGCGGCGTGTAGCCGGGCATCACGAACTCCGACGCGCGGGCGCCCTTGCGGCGCGGGCCATCTGACTGCCGCGGGTTGTGCGGGTCGAGGCGGTAGTCGCCGGGAGCGTAGGCGATCTGGTACTCGATGCGGGCGCGCGGCGCGACGGTGGCCTGCAGTGCGTACCACTCGGTCTGCCCCACCCGCGCCATGACGCCGACGCCGAAGTCGAACGTGCCGTCGACGTGCTCGCCCCAGCCGGTCACGTCGGAAACGACGCGCGGCACGCGTCCATCGATGCGGCGCGCCAGGAACGTCACCGTCGCATCGCCGGTGGCGGTTGGGGCGGCGATCAGTGGCGTCGCCTGCCGCCCGGCCTCGACATCCGCGATGGCCGCCTCGAGCGACACGGCGCCGGCAGGCGTCATGTCGCGCTGGCCTGCCGGGGCACCACACGCGGCGAGCGACGCCGCCAGCGCGGCGGCGCGCAGCGCGCGACGAAGGCCGGGAAATGCCTCCACGTCAGGCCGGCGCCGTCACGCGCGGGAACTCGGTGATGCGCACATTCGTGCAACCGTACGGGATGAGGGTGACCTCCTCGACCGGCTCGTCGGTCGGCACCGCGGCCGGCTCGGCCCACGCCACGTCTGGCGGCGAGATCTCGCCCGCCCATCCGCGCGCCAGCTTCCACTTCGGCAGCCGGCGGGCCCGCACGGTAGCCACGATCCCGGCGCCCTCGGGCGAGAACGGCCGGGCCCCCACCGGCTGTTCCGCAAAGCGCACGCTCTCGCCGGGCCGCGATGGATCGACCATGAGGCCGTAGTTCCACGGAGTCGCCGGGCGCACCTCGAAGTCGCCGTGCGGAAGCTCGCGATGCGGCTTGTCGGCATTCACGCGCGTCCACTCCTCGCCGAGACGCAGCGCGTAGACGAGCGGCCCGCGTTCGATCGCGACGGCGCCGTTGTAGCGCGTGGTGATCAGCGCGCGCATCGGCAAGTGGACCACGATCCGTGTCTGGCCGTCCCATTCGCGCTCGATGCGGTGCATCGTTCCATGCGGTGCGGGCGCCGGCGGCGCCGTTCCCACCTGCACCGTCGCGCCCTCGGCCCAGGCCGGGATGCGCAGCGCGAGGGGGAATCGGGCCGCGCGCGCGCTCGTGACGGTGAGCGCGATCGTCTCGCGGAAGGGATAATCGGTGTCGACCGCGACCGACACGGGAACGTCGCGCACCCGCGTACGCACCTCGCAGGGGGCCCACGCAAGCGCCGCCAGGCCTTCGTCGGGCGTGCGCATCCACAGGTGCGCGGCGAACTTCGGCCAGCCCTGGTGCATGTTGGCCGTGCAACAACCGAAGTTCGGCTCCAGGCCGTACAGGTTCGACTCGGGTCCGTTCGTCG
>JAEUQQ010000686.1 GCA_016789685.1 Acidobacteriota bacterium
CGGCGAAGCCCATGTCGAGCATCTCGTCGGCCTCGTCGAGGACCAGGATCTCGACCGCCGACAGGTCGAGGGTCTCGCGCCGAAGGTGATCGAGCGCGCGGCCCGGCGTCGCCACCACCACATCGACGCCGCGCCGGAGCGCGCGGATCTGCAGTTCCATCGACGCGCCGCCGTACAGGGGGACCACCGTGAGGCGCAGATGCCGCGAGTACTTGTGCATGGCCTCTGACACCTGCATCGCCAGCTCGCGCGTCGGCACGAGGACGACCGCTCGCGTCGCATGGCGCACCGCCCCCGCCGACGTGGTGAGGCGGTCGAGCAGCGGCAGCGAGAAGGCGGCCGTCTTGCCCGTGCCCGTGCCGGCCAGGCCGATGACGTCACGCCCCTCGCGCAACAGCGGGATGGCCTCACGCTGGATGGGCGTGGGCTCCTCGTAGCCGAGGGCGGTGACCGCGGCCACGACCTTGTCTGAAAGGCCGAGTGCGGCGAAACCGATGGGCGTGGACGCGTCGTCGGGCGAAGTACTCATCGAGGGATCTTACGCGACTTGCCGCGCACCTGCGCGAACGTTCGGGTTCGGCCGCGATCACGGTTACACTGCTGCCGTTCCCCAGGAGTGCACGATGGCCTCGATTTGGGATCCCGGAATGCGCGACCGCCTGGTCGGGCGCGTGACCACGCTGCGGCCCGATGCCGAACGCCGGTGGGGGAGCATGACGTGCCCGCAGATGCTGGCGCACCTCAACGACGCGCTGCGGATGGCCGCGGGTGACCTGCGCGTGCCGTCCAAGCGCCTGCCCATCCGGCACCCGCCGCTCAAGCAGTTGATCGTGTACGTCCTGCCGTTCCCGAAGGGTGCGCCGACGGCCCCGGAGTTGATCGCCAGGCGACCAGCCGACTGGGAGCCCGAGCGGCGCGATTTCACCATGCTGCTCGACCGGGTCATCGCTCGACGCGGCTCGGGCGCGTGGCCCGAGCATCCGGCGTTTGGCGTGATGACCGAGCGTGCGTGGGGCGTACTCGTCTGCCGCCACACGCACCACCATCTCGAACAGTTCGGTGCCTGAACACGCGAGGGCTGGTCTCGCCCGCAGTCCGAATGCGATCCTCGTCTCGCGGCGCCGGTGGCTCGGGGCGGTCGTGGCCGTCGCCGCGTCGGTCGCGCGCATCGAGGGGCCGCAGGCGTCGTCGCCGGCCTCCGACGAGACGCGACTGCGCGACTTGATCAACGAGAGTCGACGCGCGCGTGGCCTCGCGCCCCTGGCTGCCAGCCTCGCGCTCGACGAGGACGCGCGCGCGCACTCCACGAAGCTCGCGCGACGCCAGGACCTGTTTCATCGGTCGTCGCGCGAGTTCCGGCGCCTGAAAGTCGCGTGGATTCGCGTCGGTGAGAACGTCGGCACCGCGGGCGATGTCGACGAGATGCACCGGCTGATGCTGGCCTCGCCGCTGCATCGCGCGAACGTGCTGGGCGACTTCACGGCCGTGGGCATCGGCATCGAGCGCGATCGACGCGGCCGGCTGTGGGTGACCGAGTTGTTCGTGGCCCAGTGAATGCCCGCGTCGGCGCGGCGCGCGCGGTGCCGGCGTTCGCCCGACCCGGCCGCGATCCTGCGCTGCTCACTGACGGCGGCGGACCATCCACGTGATCACATCGTCGGCGAACGCCTGGCCCTCAGGGGTGCCCGTGAGCAGATCGATCGCGACCTGGCTCGGCGACGCGAAGACCAGGCCGCCGGTGATCCAGGCGCGGTCGAAGACGTAGGCGGCAGCTGGTTCGAGCAGGATGATGTCGGGATCTGCGTCGGTGCCGACAAGTCCCAGCGCATCGATCACGTCGGTCGGCCGCTCGGCGTAGAGCAGCATCGGTCTGCGGGGCGCGAAGACCGCCAGGCGATTGGCGGCGTAGGTGCCGGTGATGGCGTAGCGCGAGGTGACCGCCTTCATGCGCACCGCGTTGCCGGCGTGCCCGGCCGGATCGCGCATGGCGAGCGGCCGGTGCGTGTCGAACACGCGATAGGCCGTCGCCCAGCGTGCCAGCAGCGCCGGGACGTCGACCCTCGTGACCGGCCCGCGGCGGGCACGGGTGATGAGGTCGGCCTGGACCATCCAGGTGAGGAGGCGCGATGCGTAGCCGAGGTCGATGCCGGCGCGTCGGCCGGCGTCGCCCAGTGTCACCGGCAGGGGTGAGTCGCAGAGCGTCCGGACGAAACTCGCCGCCGCGGGGCCTTGCAGCGTGCGTTCTGGCAGGAGGCGGGGGCCAGGGTCGCGGCTGGCGCCGTCGGTACGGATGACCAATCCGGGGCGAGCCAGGCAAATCCTGGTATTGCCAGTTGCGTCGGCGTAGTTGCGTCCCAGGGCGTCGAGCTGGCGCCGCGCGGCCGGCCCGAGGAAGCGCCCGATGGTCACTGACGTCGCCACGGGCGATTCGCCGCCCGAACCGGGGGAGCCTGGCGACCTGACGACCGAGAGGCCGAGCGTTGCCGAGGCCCCATCGGGCGACGCGATCCCCCATGCCGGAGCCCCGTGGGCTGGGCTGGCATCGGTCAGGCGCCAGCCGTCCGGGAGTACGACGTCAAGGCGCGCCCTGACGTCGTCAGCGACGGATTTGTCTTCAATGCGCGACTTGCCAGGCACAGGCAAATCATGAACTCAAGGCAAGTAGACGTCAAGACCCACCTCGGCCGCACCCGCCTCGGGTATCCTCCGCGCATGACTCGACCGACCGTCGCCATCCCGGCCCTCGTCATCGTCCTCGCGACCGTCGTCGGTGCCGCCTCCCAACCCGCCCGGGTCGGCCCGGCGGCGCTCGTCCGGCGCGTCGCCACCGCCCCCTGGGACGCCGCCTCGCTCGGCCATCACCGCGTGGTCGTTCTCGTCGGCGCGCCCGGCGAGGTCGCCCGCATCGACATCCCGTGGCGCCGCCGGGACGCCGACCCCGCGAACCGACACCTGATCGTGACCGACGCGGCCGGCCAGCGCATTGCCAACGTCGTGCGCGTCCTCGTCAACCGCGAGCGCGCGGAGTTGTTGTTCGAGCCGGCGGCAGGGCCTGGCGTCTACTACGTCTACTTCATGCCGTGGGAGAGCGCGGGACGCAGCAACTATCCGCGCGTGACGTACCCAGCACCCATCGACACGGCCGACCCGGCGTGGCGCACGCGCGCGATCGCGAACCGCGCCGCGCCGACGGCGAGCGTCGACGCCATCGAGGCCATCGACGCCGTCCACGAGTTCACCGACATGGAGGTCATCGCGACCGCCGCGGAAGTCGAGGCCTTCGTCGCGCCGCATCGCGCCCGCGGATGGCTCGTCGTGCCCGAGGACCGCGACCATCCCGTGCGCATGACGCGCGACCTTCCGCTGCGATGGATCGCGCGTGGCGACACGCCGGCGTTTGCCGGCATCGTCCGCCGTGGCGAGTTCTTCGCGTTCCAGCTGGCCGTGTACGCGTGGCGTGACGCGGCTGGCGTGTCGGTGCGCTTCAGCGATCTCGCGCCCGGCGGTGGCCGCACGATCCCGGCGTCGGCGTTTTCGTGCATCAACCTCGGTGGCGTCGACTGGACGGGCCGCCCGTTCACGAAGACTGTCGACGTGGAGGCCAACCGCGTGCAGCCGCTGTGGTGTGGCATCGACGTCCCTGCGGACGCCGCGCCGGGCGTCTATCACGCCACGGCCACGATCACGGCAGCCTCGGGCGGCGAGTCTGCAGTCGCGATGACCCTCACGGTGTCACCCACGGTGGTGCCCCGCGGCGGCGCCGACGAGCCGTGGCGACAGACGCGCCTCAAGTGGCTCGATTCGCGCCTGGCGCAGGAGAACACCGTCATCCCGCCGTACACGCCCATCGTCGTCGCGGCGCGTCGCCTCGGCCTCCTCGGCCGCGATCTCGACCTCGACGACACCGGCCTGCCGACGCAGATCCGGACGTACTTCACCGAGGAGATGACGTCGATCGGCTCGACGCCGACCGACGTGCTCGCGGCCCCGATCCGCCTGGTCGCCGAGCGCCCCGACGGCACGCGCCTCGAGTTCACCGGGGGCGCGCCCACGTTCACCGAGCAGTCGCCCGGTACCGCACGCTGGACGTCGGTGTCGCGTGCCGGCGACCTGCGCCTCGAGGCCAGCGGCACGCTCGAGTTCGATGGATTCCTCGCGTATCAGCTCGCGATCACGAGCGCGACCGACATCGACCTCGCCGACATCCGGCTGGAATTGCCGTACCGCGCGGCGGCCTCGACGTACCTGATGGGCCTCGGGCAACGGGGCGGCGCACGGCCGTCACGGCTCGACTGGACGTGGAGCGTCGCGACCCGCAACCAGGATGGCGCGTGGCTCGGGGGCATCAACGCCGGGCTCTACTTCTCGCTGCGCGACGAGCACTACGTGCGGCCCCTGAACACGAACTTCTACTTGCAGAAGCCACTCGGGCTGCCGACCTCGTGGGGCAACGACGGACGCGGCGGCATCACGATCGCGGAACGCGGCGAAGACGTGCACGTCACCGCCTTCAGCGGGCGGCGCTCGCTCAAGGCCGGCACCACCCTGCGTTTCGACGTCAACTTCATCGTCACGCCGTTCCACCCGCTCGACACCGCGGCGCAGTGGCAGACGCGCTTCTACCATCGCTTCTCGCCGGTTGCCGACGTCAAGGCGACCGGGGCGACGGTCGTCAACGTCCATCACGCCAACGCGATCAACCCGTGGATCAACTACCCCTTCATCGCCCCTCGCGAGATGAAGGCGTACATCGACGCCGCACACGCACAGGGGCTCAAGGTCAAGATCTACAACACGGTGCGCGAGCTCTCGAACCGTGCCTACGAGCTGTTCCCGCTGCGCAGCCTCGGGCACGAGATCTTCTCGCCCGGCGCCGGCGGCGGCTTCTCGTGGCTCCAGGAGCACCTCGGCGACGACTACATCGCCGCGTGGTTCGTGCCCGACCTGCAGGACGCGGCCATCATCAACAGCGGGATGAGCCGCTGGCACAACTACTACGTCGAGGGCATGTCCTGGCTGGTGCAGCAGGTCGGGATCGACGGGATCTACCTCGACGACGTGGCGTTCGACCGCACGACGATGAAGCGGGTGAAGCGGGTCCTGACCCAGGACGGGCATCCCGGCATCGTCGACCTGCACTCGGCCAACCAGTTCAACCAGCGCGACGGCTACATCAGCAGCGCCCTGCTGTACCTCGAGCACTTTCCCTACGTGAACCGCCTGTGGTTCGGGGAGTACTTCGACTACGAGCGCAGCAGTGCCGATTTCTTCCTCACCGAGGTGAGCGGGATTCCCTTCGGCCTGATGGGCGAGATGCTCGAAGGAGGGGGGAACCCGTGGCGCGGCATGGTCTACGGGATGACGAACCGCATGCCCTGGACCGAGAACAGCGATCCGAGGCCGCTCTGGACGGCGTGGGATGCCTTCGGCATGGCCGACACGCGGATGATCGGGTACTGGGTCATGCGCAACCCCGTCAAGACGAGCCGGGCCGACGTGCTCGCGACGACGTTCGTCAAGCCAGCGGCGGCCACACCATCCGGCGCGCGCGCCCTCGTCGCCCTCGCGAGCTGGGCCGAGACCGACGTGGAGGTCCAGCTGGCATTCGACTGGGCGGCGCTCGGGATCGATCCCGCGCGTGCCGTGGTCTCGGCACAGTCGATTGACGGCTTCCAGCCGGCCCGCGTGTTCGCGCCCGGCGACACGATTCCCGTGGCGCGCGGCAGAGGCTGGCTCCTGACCCTCGGCCAGCGTCCGTAACGGCGCGGCGGCGCCGGAGCACCGACTCTGCGCTACCATCCCGGCCATGACACGACGACTGGTCGGGATGGTGCTCTTGACCGCGACCCTCGTGGCGCCCGGCGCGGCGGCGGCCGCGGCGCGGGTGCGCGAGTACACGCAGGTCTTCACGACGTATCCCTTCTCGGATCCGAACCCGGTGCCGGTGCCGGGCCGCATCTACCCGTACTTCCGCTTCGACGGTTACACCGACGTGCCGGTCGAGCGGGCCTGGACGGTGGTCGAACTCGAGAACGACTACGTCAGGGTTCTGGTGCTGCCCGAGATCGGCGGCAAGATCTGGACGGCGATCGACAAGACGACCGGCCGGCCGTTCATCTACTACAACCACGTCGTCAAGTTCCGTGACATTGCGATGCGCGGCCCCTGGACGAGTGGTGGCATCGAGCCGAACTACGGCATCATCGGCCACACGCCCAACTGCGCGACGCCCGTCGACTACCTGGCCGAGACGCGGCCAGACGGCAGCGCCCGGGTGACGATCGGCGTGCTCGACCTGCTGACGCGGACGCCGTGGCGCCTCGAGATCGCGTTGCCCTCGGATGCGGCGTATTTCACGACGCGCTCGCTGTGGCAGAACACCTCGGCGCTCGAGCAGCCCTACTACACCTGGATGAACGCCGGGCTCAAGGCGGCGGGCAACCTCGAGTTCGTGTATCCCGGCACGCACTACCTGGGGCACGGGGGCGAGGTCGCGCCCTGGCCGATGCATCCGACCAACGGCAGGAACCTCGCCTTCTACGAGCAGAACGACTTCGGGCCATACAAGTCGTACCACGTCTTCGGCAAGGCGACGGACTTCTTCGGGGCCTACTGGCACGATGACGGGTATGGCATGGCGCGGTACTCGACCCGCGACGACAAGGCCGGCAAGAAGATCTGGATCTGGGGCCTGTCGCAGCAGGGCATGATCTGGGAGAAGCTCCTCACCGACACCGACGGCCAGTACGTCGAAGTCCAGTCGGGCCGGCTGTTCAACCAGGCGGCGGCCGAGAGTTCGCGCACGCCGTTCAAGAACCGCGGGTTCGTGCCTGGCACGACCGACACATGGACCGAGTACTGGCTGCCGGTAAAGGGGACCGGCGGCTTCGTGAAGGCCAACGATCTCGGCGCCCTCAACGTGACGCGCGAGCCAGGGCGACTGACACTGGCGTTTTCGCCCGTGCAAGCGGCCTCGGGACGCATCGAGGTCTTCGACGGCGCGACGCTCGCCGCCTCGTGGGATGTCCGCTTCACACCGCTCGTGCCCTGGCGCGCGAGTGTGCCGTCCGACATCCCCGACACGCGCCTGCGTGTGCGGGTGCTTGGTGCGCGCTTCGAATACGTCGCCGATCCCGGCGCAGACGTCATCGCGCGGCCGACCGTCACCCCGGCGGGATTCGGCGAGTCGTCGATCTTGGGCCTGCACACGTCGGCGAGGGAACTGATCCGGCAGCGCGCGTACAGCGACGCGTCGCGTGTCATCGACGCCTGCCTGCAGCGTGATCCCCTCTATGCGCCGGCCCTGGTCGATGCCGCCATGCTGCACCTGCGGCGCGGCGACGCGCGCGCCGCGTTCGCGCATGCGCAGACAGCCCTGTCGATCGACACCTACGACCCCGCCGCCAACTACTACTACGGCCGCGCCGCTGAAGCGCTCGGGCGTCTCGCCGATGCCCGCGACGGCTTCGCGCTGGCCGCGCAGTCGGCCGAGTGGCGCGGGGCGGCGTGGTTCGCGCTCGGCCAGGCAGCCCTGCGCGAGGGGCGGGTTGAAATCGCGCAGCACTACGCCGGCACGCTCACCGCGCACGCCAGCCTCGACGTCCAGGGCTGGCAGCTCTCGGTCGTCGCGCACCGGTTGGCCGGTGAGGCCGACGCCGCTGCACGCGGCATCGCCCGGCTGCTCGAGATCGATCCGTTGAATCACGTGGCACGCTTCGAGCGCGCTCTCGCGAGCGGACGCGACACCGAACAGACGTCGTTCGCGCACGGCGTTCGCGGTGAGATGCCACACGAGACCTTCCTCGAGATGGCGGCGTGGTATGTCGGGCTCGGGCGGGAGCACGAAGCCCGCACGCTGCTGGCCCTCGCGCCGTCCGTGCCCGAAGTGACGTACTGGCGCGCGTGGCTGTCGCGGACCAGCGAACCGACGGCCGCGGCGCGCCACCTGGCCGACGCCAACGCCGCGTCGCCGGCCCTGACGTTCCCGTTCCGCGCCGAGAGCGTGCCGGTGTTCACGTGGGCCGTGGGGCAGGGCGACGCCTGGCAGCCGCGGTACTACCTCGCGCTGATCGAGCTCGGGCGCGGCAACGATGCGGTGGCACGCGCGCTGCTGCGTGACGTCGGCAACGCGCCCGGCTACGCGCCGTTCTACGCGCTGCGCGCCGGCCTGCCGGGCGAGGACCCTGCGATGGCCGCGACAGACCTGCAGCGTGCCATGCAGCTCGATCCGGCACAGTGGCGCCTGGCGAAGCAGTTTGTCGACCTCCGCATCTCAGAGGCACGGTACGCCGACGCCGTCACGCTCGCGCGCGCGGCGTACGCGAAGGCACCCTCGAACTACATTGTCGGCATGCAACTCGCCCGCAGCCTCCTGCTGGACGAGCAGCCCGCCGCGGCGCTCGAGGTGCTCGACCGCCTGAAGGTGTTGCCCTACGAGGGATCCGTCGACGGCCGCCGGCTGTCCCGCGAAGCCCACCTCCGGCTCGCCATGCTCGCGCCTGACACGCGCGCGGCACGCCGGCACGTGGCCGACGCGCAACTGTGGCCCGAGCACCTCGGGGCGGGGAAGCCGTACGATGCCGACATCGACCGCCGGCTCGACGACTACGTCGCGTGGCGCCTCGGCGAGATCGTCGCGCCGGGAAGCGACGTCGCGGCACGCGACCGCGTCCTCGTCGCGGGGCACGGGCCTGCCGGCGTCGGCGGGCTGGTGGCAGCCCTGGCGCTGCGTGACGCCGGACGCACGGACGACGCACGGCGCGCCTTCGATGCGTGGGCGGGCACCGAGGCGCGCGCGCCGTTCATCGCGTGGGGCCGCGCGCTGATGGCGCGTGAGGCCGTGGCGCTTCCGGCCCTGCGCCACCAGATGGGTGACTACGGCGTGCTCGCTGCGGTGTGGCCCGACTGACGCGACGGCGCACGCGCCCTGGTCCTGGGCACCTCGTCGGCCCTCGCGCCAGGCGCTCGCACGTCGATTGCGCTGCGGGGAGGGGCGGTGGGGGTACCCATCGCATCGACCGGCGCGATGATCTCGACCCGCCGCGGCGCGATAGCCGCGATGAGATCGGGCAGGTCGTAGTGCGCGAGCGCGCCCGGCACGAGCACCTCGGACGCGTCGCGGTGCAGTTCCTCATCGATGATCGCGCGGTACGACGCCAGCATGCCCTCGCTGCGCACCGACTGGATGCGTGGCTCCAGCACGGCGGCATGGAGGACCGCGACGGCGGTGGCGCCGCGCGCGTGGACGGCGATACGGCCGGCATCAACGTCAGGGCGGGTCGCTGCCCACGCGACGGTGCGCAGGATGTCGTCGGCGCGCAGGCCCACGATCGTGCGGCCGACGAGGAAGGCGCGGAGCGAGAGCAGGTAGGCCGTGCCGAGCAGCGGTGCCTTCACTTCCTCGGTGCCGAATGGACTCGGGCGCGTCGCCAGGGTGACCACGATGTGGCCGGCGCCGACGAGGCGGTCGACGTCGGCCGCGACGGGCGCCGCGCTCGTGTCGCCCGCAGCGTCGACGAGGATCGCCAATGGCCGACGCCCCTCTGCATGAGGCGTGTGTACCACGACGTCAAGCGCGGGCCCCGTCGGGCCACTCAACGTGTACGACTCGATGCGCGTCGCGTCGCGTGTGGCTGACGACGTGCGTGCGGCTCGGGGTGCAGGTGACGTCGGCGCGATCGTGATGCCGGCGAGCGCGCGCACATCGCGCGCGACCTCGGCGCGGCGCTCGCCGGTCATCGGGCCGCTGGCGGGCCGTGGCGCGCGTGCCCGCACCAGGCTGTGGATCGTTTCGCTGCCGACCGAGGTCTGCAGTTGTCCGGTCGGCGTCGCCCAGAGGTCCTCGGGACGCGGCGGCGTGAGGCGTGCGACGGTCGGTGTGGCGTCGGTTCCTCGCAGGTGCGTGAGGAAGAATCCGAGGATCTCGCCGGAGACCGGACCGAGTGCGCCATGCCCACCGGGGCCGGTGATCCACTGGAAGTGGTCGCGCGCCCCGAGGAGTTCGTAGACGCGACGCGCCTCGTCGACGGTCGTGCGTGCCCCGGCGAAGGGGAACATGTCATCGGTCGTCGACACGACCGCGTAAGCGCGCGGGGCGGCCAGGAGGATCCAGTCACCGAAGTCGAGTCCAGCCTCGATGAAGCCCGGGATGGACTGTTCGGCTTCCTGCGGGCCTGCGGTGGGTAGCAGGGCCTCGAACGAGGTGATGTAGCAGGCCGGCGCTGCGGCGACGACGCGCGTGTCGAACGCCGCGAGCATCGCGGTGACCACGCCGCCGCCAGAACAGCCGAACGCACCGATCTTCTCGCCATCGACGTCGTCGCGCGCCACCAGGTAGTCGATCGCGCGGATGGCGTCCCAGACGAAGTAGCGGGCGATGTGCTCACCCATCAGCATCGTCTTGATCGAGGCATGGCCGTGCTCGCCGGTCGGACGCCCGATGCGCGACGCCTGCGTGGCGGGATCGACGGCCTGGAGCCGCTCGCCCTGCCCGATCGGGTCGTACGTGAGCGCGACCATGCCGTTGCGCGCGACATTCGCGGCAAACACGTAGTCGCCGACCTTGCCGTTTGCCGAGTGCCCTGGCGAGATCACCACGGCGGGAACCCGCCCCGTCAGCCCGGCGGGGATGAAGACGTTGGCGGTCACCGCGTAGTTGGGCAGGCTGTCGAAGATCACCCGCTCGACCGTGAAGCCGTCTTCGACGAAGCGGCCCACGACTCGCGGGGCCAGGGGCGTCCGTTCGGCAGGAAGCCCGCCGATCAGGCGCTCGATGGTGGAACGCACCGTTGCCCGTCTGCGCTCGACCGCATCGCGCGAGGCGAGCTCGGCGACCGCGCGGGCCCGTGCGGCGAGCCTTCCCGAGGCCAGCGCGTCGAGCTCTGCCACGAGGGCCTCGCGCGATGTCGCCGCCGGGGTGGCCGGGGGTGCATGTTGTGCCCACGCCTGGCTGACGCTCAGGAGGACGAAGGCAAGGGCGGCGGCGTGGGCCTGTGGCATGGCGGTGGGGGCAAGTGGCTTGTCCACTTTCCTGCCACATGGTACAGGGCCACACGGGGCAGGGCAAGCGAGGCCGCCCGGACCTCGCGCCCCGACCTGGCCGGCAGACGCTGTGCCCGGCGATCCTCCGCTACAATCAGCACGCCCGCCACCACGCGAGGGCCCGTGGCCGATGCGTGCGCACGCCATGATACCGACGCTCACCGTTCTCTACGTCGTTGCCGGTTTCGTGACGGCAATCACCGGGCTTGCGACCTGGCACCGGCAGTCGGCGCGCGGGCTGCGCCCGCTGGCGTTCATGCTGTGGGCCGCGGCCTGGTGGACGATCAGCGATGCTGTCGAACTGCACGCGGGCACCGTGGCCGATCGCCTGTTGATCTCGCAAATCCAGTATCTCGGCATTGCCTGCGCGGTCCCGTGGTTCTTCCACACGGCCCATGCGCTGGCGCGGCGCGAAGAGTGGGGCACGGTACGACTGCGGTTGCTGGTCTGGACCATTCCGGCGATCGCGGTCGTCCTGGCCTGGACCAATCCCTGGCACCACTGGATCTGGCGCGAGATCGAGGTCGATGCCGCGACCGGGCTCGGCGTGTACCACTACGGCTGGTACGTCTGGGTGCTCACGGTGCAGCACTACGTGGTGATCGTGTTCGCGACCACGATGCTGGTGCAGGTGGCCTGGGATGCGGCGCCACACGTGCGGACCCCGATGCTCGCCCTCGTGGGCGCAATCGCGCTGCCCTGGGTGGGCAACGTGGTCTACATGCTGAAGCTCGGCCCGTGGCCGGGCCTGAACTGGGCGAGCCTCTCGTTTTGTGTGTCGGGGACCGTCATCGCGGTGATCGTCACGCGACTGGGACTGTTCGACCTCGTCCCGACCGCGCGCGCCATCGTCCTCGACAGCCTCTCGGATGGCGTGGTCGTGCTCGACCGCGACCACCGCATGCGCTACGCCAACCGTTCGGCCCGTGCGATGCTGAAGCTCGAAGGGCAGACCGGGCGGGTCCCCGAGGAACTGCTGCCGTCGCTGCTGGCGCGGGAACAGCGCGGGTCGGACCATACCGAGGTCGCGTTCGGCTCCGCCTGGCTCGAGATTCGGACCAGCCCGGTCGAAGACCGGTGGGGCGATCGCGCAGGGTTCGTGCTGGCCATCCGCGATGCCTCGGTCAAGCGCCTGCTGGAGCAGGAGCGCGAGCGCCTCATCGTGGAACTTGCCGACGCCGTGCGCCAGGTCAAGGCCCTGTCGAGCCTGCTGCCCATCTGCGCCCACTGCCACAAGGTCCGCGACGACTCCGGGTACTGGAGCAGTCTCGACGCGTACTTCCGTGAGCATGCCGGCGTCGAGCTGACCCATGGCGTCTGCCCGGATTGCCTGGAGCGGATCACCCGGGATCCCGACGAACTGCCACGGAGCTGACCCCTGCGGGTGGTGGCGTCCCACGGGGTGCCGTTCCCGTCTCGTCCCGCCCCGTCGGTCCTGCCCGGGAGGCCCAGGTCGCGCGGGCACCGCGCCGGCGCGGCCAGGACTCGGCACGGGCCGACCCGCCGATGTAACATGCGCGTCACACCGTTGTTACACGGGTCCGTTCGAATACTCAGGACGACATGATGGCCTCCCAGCTCGAAGCCAGCCTGCAACACGACATGAACCTCATTCGCAGCCAGGTGCGCGAGATGAGCGAACAGTGCGCCCGGGCCCTCGACGGGGCACTCCGGGCGCTGGTCGGCGAGGAGCGGCAAGCGGCCTACCTCGTCATCCTCCGCGACCAGCAGATCGACGAGATGGAGCAGCAGCTCGATCGGCTGTGCCTCGAGTTCCTGGTGCGGCAGCAGCCCGCTGGCGGGCACCTGCGGTTCGCGTATGCCGCCACCAAGATCAGCACCGAACTCGAGCGGATTGGCGATCACGCCGAGGCGATCGCGCGCCGCGTCCTGAAGCTCGAACAGGTGCGTCCGGCGTTTGCCTACGACGCGTTCCGCGAAATGGGCGAGGCGTGCCTGGGGATGCTGCGTGACGCTGTGCGCGCGTTCGTCGAGAACGACGCCGAACTCGCGCAGGCGACGATGCGCATCGAGCGAACGATCGACAAGATGCGGCGCAAGATCGACGAGACGCTGGCCGAGAAGGAGCGCGAGGGCCAGATTGCGCTCGAGCCCTTCGCGCTGATGTCGACCATCAGCCGGCGGATCGAGCGCGTGTCGGACGAGGTGCGCGACATCTGCGCCGAGACGCTCTACATGTGCACGGGCGATTTCGTGAAGCACAAGTCGCCGGAGGCCTTCCGGATCCTCTTCGTCGATCAGCACAACCACTGCCGCAGCCAGATGGCAGAGTCGATCGCCTCGACGATGACGCATCCCCGGCTGCTGTTCAGCAGTGCCGGCATCGATCCCCAGCCGATCGATCCGCGCCTGCCCAAGTTCCTCGCCGAGAAGGGGCTCGACCTCGGGCGCCACAGCCCGAAGTCGCTGGCGCAGATCCCCAACCTCGATCACTACCACGTGGTGGTGGCGTTCGACGAAGGCGCCTACTACGCCCTGCGATTCCGGCGGACGCCCACCGTGTGCATCGACTGGCCGGTGGAGGATCCGTCGGCGCTGCCCGGGACACTGGACGAGCAGCGGGGCTCGTACGAACGGGCCTTTGCGGCGATCCGCGGGCAGTTGCAGGACCTCGTGGACGCCATCGTCCGGCAGGACTGACGATGCGGCGTGGAGCAGGGTTCCGGGCTGGAACACGACTCGTGTGCGCGGTCGTCGCGGCCGCGCTGGCGGCGTCGTGTGGCGGCAGCGAGCAGCAGCGCGCCGGCAAGGTCATCCTCAACCGCGGCTCCGACACCATGATCAACGTGGCCCAGGCGTGGGCCGAGGCCTACGCGAAGGCGGCGCCCGACGTGTCGGTCGAAGTGGCCGGCGGGGGATCGGGGGTCGGGATCGCCGCGCTGATCGATGGCACCGTGCAGATGGCCAACAGCAGCCGTCCGATGAAGTCTGGCGAACGCGAGGCGGCGCGCAAGGCGCGCGGCGCGGATCCCGTCCAGACGGTGACCGGGTACGACGCGCTAGCCGTCTACGTGCACAAGGACAATCCCCTGAACGGCCTGACGCTGTCGCAGATGAAGGCCCTGTTTGCCGAGAGCGGTGCCGTCGAGCGGTGGTCTGACCTCGGGATTAGTCATCCCGCGTGCAAGCGCGACCGCATCATCCGCATCAGTCGCCAGTCGAGTTCGGGCACCTATGACTTCTTCCGCGAGGTCGCCCTCGGCAAGACCGACTTCAAGCTGGGGACGCTCGAACTGAACGGGTCGAAGGAAGTCGTCGAACTCGTGGCGCACACCCCCTGCGCGATCGGCTACAGCGGGATGGGCTACGCGACCCCTGGCGTGAAGGCCCTCGCGATCGCGCCGTCCGACACGGCCGCGGCCGTCGCGCCCACGCTGTCGACGACGCTGGATCGTACCTATCCGATCGCCCGGCCGCTCTACGTCTACACGATTGGCGAGCCGAGCGGCGAGACGAAGCGCTACATGGACTGGATCCTCTCGCCCGCCGGCCAGGCCATCGTGCAGGCCGTCGGCTACGTGCCGCTGAAGCGGGCCGACGGGGAGGCGCACCCATGACACCTCCTGCCGCGCCTGTTCGCCACGCGCGCGTCCGTGCCCGTCGGCCGCGCTGGGCCATCGCCGCCGAGCAGGGCATGGAACTGCTCATCCTGCTCTGCGGCATCAGCGCGATCGTCCTCGTGCTGGGCATCTTCTTCTTCGTCTTCCGCGAGGCCCTGCCGGCGCTGACGGCCGAGCACTTCAACGTGCGCGAGTTCCTGTTCAGCATCGAGTGGTACCCGACGTCGGTCACGAGCATCAGCTATGGCGTGCTCGCGATGATCGCCGGCACGCTGGCCGTCACGGCGTTCGCGATGCTG